>NZ_JBSGBY010000354.1:0-8851 GCF_053601505.1 Nocardia sp. NPDC004722 | reverse complement strand
CCCCGCGTCGGTGAACACAACATTACACACGGGCTGGGAGTTGTACCAAATCCGCTGGTCAATAGGTATTTATGCGCTTCGCCCACGAGGTCCATCCCAGTGAGATCGCCTACGATTTCTGGACGACCGTCCGCACCCTCGAGGCGATCGGCCGTCGCCCGGCGTTCGGTTTGAACTGGGACCCTTCGCATTTCGTCTGGCAAGACCTCGACCCTGTCGGATTCATCCTCGATTTCGCCGATCGCATCTATCACGTCGACTGCAAAGATGCCCGCAAACGCGTCGGCAACGGCCGTAACGGGCGGCTCGGCTCACATCTGCCTTGGGGCGACCTGCGGCGGGGATGGGACTTCGTCTCGACCGGGCACGGCGACACTCCCTGGGAGGACTGTTTCCGTGCGCTCAACACGATCGGATACAGCGGGCCGATCTCGATCGAATGGGAGGACGCGGGCATGGACCGGATGGTCGGCGCCCCGGACGCCCTGGCCTTCGTCCGCCATCTCTGCACAATAGAACCCCCCGATCGGTCCTTCGACTCCGCCTTCGGACCCGCCACCGCCGACTGAGAATCGCCCCCCACCGAGGCGGTGGGGGGCTCTGCGATGGGGCTGGGAGTGCAGGGAGGGACGCAGTTTTCGCCATGCCCCGCACGGGTTTTCCCCTCAGCGGAGTCCGCGATCACTCGAGGTGGCCGCTGCCCCCGGCCGATGCCGGTGGCTTACTTGCATCATCCAAGGCATGACCGAGGGGATCGGCAACTGGTTCCGGCCCCGGTCTGCTGCCGCCAATTCTCGCCGGTACACGCAACTCCTGATGAGGGGGAGATGCGTGTACCGGGTGAGTGACGAAGGCGATGTAAGCCGCGCGCAGCCCACCGCGAAATACGGCAAGCCGGGCGGCCCGAACTCCACCCCGAGGAACTCCACCCCGAGGTCGGAAAACTCACCGTCCTGGACACGGGAGCCAAGGACGACAAGCAGATCAGCGATATCCAGTCGCAGCCGGGCGATAACCGAGAGCGGATACATCAAGCAGACGCTGGCCCCAGCTGCAGCCTTACGGGCTGGAGGTGTACGCGATCTCCAATCGCCTTGTGGGGCAGGCCGTCTGTGATGACCCGATCGATTTCCGTCACCAGGCCATTCTGCCGCGGCGTATCCGGGGCGATGAGGATCCCGAACAGGTTCGGCACCGTGCCGCGGCGAAGATGGCGGATACCGCACGGGCTGCCGCGATGCACGACCAGTGGAGGCACGGGAACTTCGTGCACCACGAACGGCGGCCGACACCTGCTGGGAGGTGTCGGCCGCGTTGACTACGAGGCGGATACGTCCGCGGTCGTGGTGTCGAGGTTCCATCCCGATATGCGCAGTTTCGGTGTGGCACCGGCGAGAACATCGGTGCGGACCGTAGCGGTAATCGTGACGGACTCGCCGGGCCACAGGCCCACCTGGTTATTCGACCACGTGGCCGGCAGGATCGGCTTGTTCTGCGCGTCGACCAGACGGACGTCGGTTTGCAGTGCCGGTGTGTTGCCGGTGTCTGTGTTGGTGAGCGTTACGGTCACCGTGGTCTGGCCGTTCGCGCTGGAACTGCTGGCGGTCGCCGACACCTGAGCCTTGGCCATATCGTTCAAACCCTTCATGGAGCCGAAGGATTTGGTCGGGCTGTACGGAAAGTTCTTCCCGCCATACTCGACGACGTCGGGTTCGGTCGAGAGCCAGTACACGTTGCGACTGATCTCACGGTTGTCGGCATCCGTCAGGGTCAGCTTTGCCAGGTAGGTCGTGCTGAGGTTGTCGACCTTCTCCGGAACGGTCAGGGCCACGGCCTTGCCGCCGTATCCGGGTGTGCTGGCAACCGGGGCATCCTGGTGAAACTCGAGGTCGCCGTCGAGGTCGTACAGATCCACATGCGCGGTCAGCCCGGTGGCGGCATCGGTGCGCTGGTTGATCACCACGACCGAGCGGTCGTCATAGGAGTACTGGATGTGGAGCTCCTCATTGGATTTCTGGGCGCCGAAATACGTCCCTTCCTGATCGAAATAGCGGTCGAACATCTGCCAGTGCAACGATGTCCACGGGCTGTTCAGCATCCAGAAGACCTGACCGGTCGACGGATTGTCGGGATCGGTGAAGTTCCGGGCATACGACTCGAACTGTGCACGCGCTGACTCGTATTGCGAGAGGTGGGCTTTACGAACGAAGTCCTCCAGGCTCGTGGGTTTGCCGTACCGGTTGTCCAACGCCTCGCCGAAGATCTTCAGGTTCGAGAAAGCGTCGGCATGTGAGCGGTGGTACTTGGCTGTCTCCGGGTGCTGCCAGAGGTCCTCGAGTTCGTCCGCCGAGAGCATCCGCCGCAGCGTATCCAGGGTGGGAATGGCTGCTCCACACGAGGTTTCGGCATTGAACCCGAACGCGCCACCGTGCTTCTTGGTGTACCAGTAGACCGGCGGCACCCAGTCGTATGGACTGGACATCTTCATGCCGCTCGCATAGCCCCCAGAGCTGTTGCCGTTGATGTCGCTGACGATCGGCACTTGGAAATCCGCGGCCTCGATGGCGGCCCTGTAAGCTTGGCCGGTCTCCTCGAGCGGGGCTTCGTCGCTACCGATGAAGAACGTGATCACACTCGGATGGTTGCGCAGATCAGCGGCGACCGTCGCCATCGAATTCTTGGCGATCTCGCGTTCGCGGGCACTGTAAGGCTTGTCCGGTATCTTGTTGTCGCCTGAACGCTCCATCCACCTGTTGCAGCATTCCCAGCCGGGCAGCAGGAGCATGCCCGACCTGTCGGCCATGGTGTAGAACTCGTCCGGCTCCAGATGCCCTTCGAGGCGGATGGCGTTGATGCCCATGTTGAATGCGTAAGCGAAGCGGTCGGCCGCCTCCTGCGCGTTCCAGCGCATCAGGATGTCGGGGGCCTCGGTCGCGCCCCGGATCAAGGTCCGTTTGCCGTTGACGATGTACTCCCGGCCGCCGAATTCGTTGATCTTGGACTGGATGTCGCGGATTCCGAACTGCTTGCGTGCGGTATCGGTCACCGCCGCATTCGTTTTCGCCGTCATGGTCAGGTCGTACAGTGGGTGTTCGCCCTGCCCGGCAGGCCACCAGATCCGTGGCTCGGTGAACTTGAGTTGGGATGTGTCGGCCGGAGTGAACTCGACCGGCTTGGTCTCGCCCGCGGCCAGCGTCACTTCCTTGCTGAAGCCCACCTCACCGACCGCGCCGCTGACCGTGGTAGTGAGAGCCTCGCCGGAGTGGTTGTGCACCTTGGCCTTCACGGTCAGGTCGGCGGAGGCGAGCGACGGGTCCACCGTGGTGACCACGTGCACGTCGTCCAGGGCCACCGCGCCCGTGCGGCGGATGACAATGTCGCTGGTCATACCCATGAGCTTGTCCGCAGGACTGGGATTCCAGTCGATCCACCCCATGGTGAGGTGTTTGTCCGGATCGTTGGGTTGTACGCGGAAGGCGACGGTGTTGGCACCGGACTTCACCGCGGCGGTGATGTCGCGCTCATAGCGCGGATAGGCTCCCTCGACCTCATCGGCACCGGCGATCAGCTTGCCGTTGACGTAAACGTCAGCGGCGGAGAGGATTCCGGTGATATCAAGGAAGGTCCGGGCGGAGGTGTCCGTCACAGTGAAGTCGGAGCGGTACCACCAGGGCACTTTGAACGGTTTGTCGTCCTGCTGCATATTGGTGGAGTAGAACGGATCGGGGTACTTGCCGTGGGCCACCAGCGCCGCCATGACGGTGGAGCGCGGTCCGGCCGGGAACCAGCCGCTGGGTTCGTACCCGGGGGTCGAGATCGTCTCCGGGCTGTCCGAGACGTCCGCCGAGGACTGAATATCGAAGCCCTGCAAGGCGGTTGCCGAACCGACATCGCTGGATACCTCGGTGACCCTGGCCGGCGGATCGGCTGATGCGGGGCGGGATATGCCCCCCGCGGCCGCGGTGGCCGCGAGAAGCCCCGCGACCAGGAGTGCGGCCGGGCCGCGCCGGATGAATGCGCCGCTCGAGGACATGGAAACCTCCTTGGAGAACCGACGCGGGATCCGGCCCACGGCCGGCCCGGGTGCGGGCCATTGGATTGAGTTGAGTTGATTCATGATGGCGGGCCGCGATCCACGGCGCGGAATCGTGACCGCCATTTCCTCCCTTTGGATACTTGATTCCGACCGGCGGCTACTGTGGGTCGGCGTCAGGCCAATTCAAGTCATCTCGAGTTACGGAGAAGCTGGCGGCGGGCATATAGTCCTAGCTAATCGATGCCCGTTCCAGCGAGAAATTCAATACACACATGATTTGTGTTCTGACTCCCTGGCAACGTATATCGTTGTGCATGCGTGCCCCTTGCGCTGACACTCGGAAACTCTTCGTAAGGAATGCGCAGTGAGGCCAGAATAAAGCATGTCGTGTGTCGACCGTCGTGAAGCGACAGCCGATAGAGCACGGAGTTCGGCCTGGCGGGACCATCTGCGCGGCCTGGCCAAACCTTTCCCACTCCTGGATTCACAACCAGGACCCATTCGGTGTTGCTCGGCGGGTATGCAGTGGGGGACGGCAGCGCGAGAGCTCAGGTCGAAGAACGCCACTCACCAAGAGAATCGGCGAGCTCTACGCCATCGAAAGTTGGTGACAATCAACAACAGTCGCCACGAACCACCGCGCCGGAACTCTAGCCAACCACACTGACACGAACACGCACGATTCGGCACTGAGATATAGATGGCCCGGATCAGTCCGAGTTCCGGGGAATGCTCAAATCGCACTGAGCCTGAAAGCACTCCATCCCTGTGGTGACTGCCGGGGCTCGTGTCAACGTCAGGCGGCGGGGGTCAGCCCTCCCAGACGCGGCTGGTGATGAACGTCGCCCAGTCGCCAGCGGGGAATGCGAGAGTGGGCCCCTTGCCGTCGTCCTTTGTGTCCCGGACCATGGTTCTGTCGTCGGCGTGGCATACCTCCACGCACTGATTGCCCTGGTTCGACCGGCTCGACTTGTACCACTCGCCCATTACCGGCTTGTTCACGCCGCGTACTCCTTCGCGATCTTCACCACCAGGTCCCTGGTGTCCTGTTGTCCCAACGCTACCGCGCGGATGTCCTCGATCGCCCGTCGATAACGGTTCACGTCCTCTTCGTGCTCATGGAAGACGGATCCGATAACGCCGTCCGCATACACCACGGTGGGCAGACTGAGACCGCTCGTACCTGCAGGGAACTTGAGCCAGTCGAATGACTGCATGATCATCCCGGGATGAGCCCCGACCGAGAAGGGGACTACCCGTATCTCGACGTTGTCGCGCTGACCGACTTCCGCCAACCATTCCAGCTGCGCACGCATCACTTTGGGCTCTCCTGCGCGGTTTCGAAGGACAGCCTCGCAGAGCAGCGCCTCATACCGGAAGTCGGGATCGCTCAGTCGAGCCTGCCGGGTGATGGTCAGTTCGATCCGGCGCTCGAGATCTACCAGCGAGAGGTTCCGGTCTCCTCCGAGGTCGAGTGCGCGGCGGTAGTCAGGGGTCTGAAGCAGGGCAGGGAGGATTACTGGATTGTGCGAGATGATCTGTTCTGCAACCCTTTCCAGTCGAAGGAACTTCCCTGTATTGGGTGCGATCGTGTCCTTGTATGCCTTCCAAACGTTGCCCTGGCCCCTGTTGGCCTTCTCCTCGGCCTTGACCTCTTCCCAGAGCATCAACGCCTTCGCTCGGGCGTCGTCGTCGACCTCGTAGAGATCGAGCAGGGCATTGATGTGTAGATCGCTCAACCTGTTCTGAGAGCCGTCCTCCAGCCGATCGATCACCGGCCGAGAGACGCCGAGACGTGTCGCGGCTGTCAGTACGGCAGGTCGCGGGCCGCGCAACCTCAAGTCCCGCATGAAGTTTCCGAAATCCAGGCGGGAGATAGTCGATCCGGACATTTCGCTCAGCCTCGCTATCCAGGAGGGGGAATTGACGGGGATGCACGTCGGTGGGGTGCTCGTCACGCGCACTGCTCGCTACGTGCATGCTCGCCTCGTGCAGTGCGCGCTACGTGCACTCCATCATATTTCACGATATGCACGTCACGAGCAGTCTTTCGTCGTCGATTTGGTGTCTACTTACAGATAGCACCGAGGACGACCAGCGACTAGCCGCCACTCGGTATCAACCGAAATGCGCTGGGAGGCATAGTGTCCTGGGATGCTTGGGTCTTGGTGGCGATCTTTATCGCGATTTGCGTGGGCATCGTTCTGTTTTGCTTGATCGAAGACATCAGAAACGCCGGTAGGTACGGTGGCGAGCCGAAGGGAACGGTTCGAATCCGGCTGGACGACGGAAGCTGGATCGATGCCCGGTGGCTCGGCAACGGCCACGGGCGCCATCGTGCGAACGTTGTCAGGCCATGAACCAGTGGCCCTCTCCGATGACCCACGAGCGTGGGGAATGGCATGACGTTCTGAGGTTTCCGGAAACCGTTCGCGCGCAACTGCAATTGCACAGGCGTTGCACCGCGGGCGACGGAAATAGTGAGTACTCGTGCGGCCGTAAGCAGTACTTACGGGAGATCGTGGAATCCAATCGAGGGAAGCCCGGATGGGACTTCGAGACATGACTGGAACAACGTCCCGCGTCAGCCACCACAGGCTGTGGCCCTCGGAGTACCTGGAGAACGAGAACGGCGTCAAGATCCTGCTCCAGCAACATCGAACCTGCGCGCCCGGCAGTGAGGGAACACGTCAATCATGTTGTGCAAGAAGTCAACTGATCGAGATTGCGACCATGAACGGATGGGCATGGGCACCCGATATCCCGCAGGAATCGAGAGCTGACAACGCAAATCATCGAGAGTGAAAACAATGGCAAGGAGGTGGGGCAGTGGAACTCTACGGCCCCCGGATGGAGAGGCTTGAAGACTGCCGTGTCCGGCCGAACGACATCGAGATGAACCCGGCAGAGGCGCTGGAGGCGATGATCCTTCACCGGGATTGCGAGCCAATGCAATGCTCTCGTCAGCAGGAAGCCGCGCGGATTATCGGCCTCGAGTCGGATGAGCACCCCGAACGATCCAACGTGATCCCGTTCCCTGTCCAAAGACTCCGGGTGGTAGGCGATGTCACGTGTGATCCGTAACCGGCACCCCCGCCCAGCGGTCGACTCGCGGACACTTAAACAGGCGAAGGCCGGGCTGCACTGTCACGCATATTGCGACGACGAGTGTGAAGCCAAGCAATATTACGGAAGGGCAGTCCTGGACCTCGGTCGTGGCCGAGCCGGGAGCTGGAATATCTGGCGCGTTAGCAAGTAGTTGACTTGCAGACGGCCCGCCTCGTTTCGGCTGCCCCCGCATTCGATACGCCGATTCCGATACGGGGCTGTCGCGATGGGGCACTTGGGCGATCAAAGCGCGTGACGGGCGGGGCTTCCTGTCCCTCGGGATGATTCCATCGGAATCGGTGGGACCACGGTGCGGCTGCGGCAATCCAGATCAGCGTAGAACGGGTGGCAGCCCGAAGCGGTCGCCGATGATTCGCCGATGTGAGCACGATTGTCATCGCAAACCTCCTCTGAGCAGGCCTCGAGTGGGTCCGTGACGACCTCGGCCGGATTCTTCTTAACTTGGGAGAGGCATCCGCGTGAGCAATTTCCGCTGTCGTGATCCTTATAGCACAGGGTTCTCGCTTGAGAAACGGACGATCGGCTGCAAAGTCCAGTCAACCGGAGAAACTTGGCAACCCAGATGGTGATCGGGACTCTTTTCAAACAGACAAGTGCTTGTGGGTGGCGGAAATGCATTGTGATACAGTCGGTTCGATTGACAGTTGACCGAAATGTACCCTCAGCTCTGTCGCTGAGGGAGCGGTGCAGTGTGGGTGAATCGGCAGGACGTATGGGGTCCTGCGTGTTTCGTGCCGGAGCTCTGAGCGCTTCCCTCGTATTTTGTTGCGACCAACACACCGGGGGCGCTCGACGTCGGTGTACCTGCCTTTGTTGATACGATGTTGAAAGAGGTCTATTCGAAGGAGGACCGAGATGACTACCTCAATGGGCTGCGTCATTTCGCTACGGTCGCGCAGTAAGTGCATCACAAGCCGTTCGTGAGTCTGGAGCGGGGACAGCAAAGGGCGCTGGTGCGGCGGTTTCAGGATGAGGCCATCGCGGAGGAACGCGCACTCGTCTCGTGGAATCAGAAGGACCTCGTACAGAGAGTTTGCGCGGCCGCACTGCTGGAGCAACGAACTAGGCCCTCGGCAGACGCGCGCCAACAGTCATTTATCCTGGCAACGAGAGAACTGGCCTTGCTGGCGTTCTTCACTTCGTAGCCCGGTGCGACGCGAGTGTTGCAGTATCTGGCGCATACCGCGGTTGCCTGCCTTGTGAGCCAGGCCGGCAACGGCAGGTGTTGGGCGACTGTGAGTGAATAGACGCCTGCGTGAATATCAACCTGACATCGCAACGGCATGTCAGAATTCGGATTCAGAACGGAAGACCTATAATGCAGCGCCGGAAGTTTATACGAAATAGCATTCTCGCCGCGGTGTCCGTGGCAATTCCGTCGTCCTTCCTGCAAGGCTGCACGACGCGCAGATCGGGATGGGCGCAGCAGGCGCTGACGAGCACTTCGGGAGGCGCAGCGGAGCCGCCGTTGCCCAGTGGAGCGCAGCCCTTCACTATCGACGCGCCGAGGAACCCGAATGGCCCGGTCGTCTACCTCCGGGACTTCGGCGCGGTGGCGGATGGAGCGGCGCCGCCTTCCAGTGGTCCGGGTTGTGCCTCGGCCAGCACCGGGACCACCGCGCGCACGATATTCGCCACGGCCGTGGTGAATTGCGGCCGCACCTTCTCCACGAGCGTCTTGAACTG
>NZ_JBSGBY010000353.1:0-8875 GCF_053601505.1 Nocardia sp. NPDC004722 | reverse complement strand
CCGGGCAGCACATCACCGACGTCACCACGGCCTCGCGCACCATGCTGATGGATCTGCGCACGCTGCGATGGGATCCGCAGATCTGCGTGCCGCACAGCACCTTCCGTGGCATCCCGGCCGGTGCGCCGAGCTCGTCGTGGACGGCGTCGTCGTCGGCCATGCCGGTGAGTTGCACCCGGCGGTGCTGGAGCGCTCGGGCCTGCCGCCGCGCACCTGCGCCCTCGAACTCGACCTGGACGCCCTCCCGGTCCGCGAAATCCGGCCCACCCCGGTGGTTTCCGCGTTCCCGGCAGTGCTGCAGGACGTGTCGGTGAGTGTCGAGAAGTCGGTTCCCGCGGCCGCCGTGCAGGCTGCGCTCAGCACCCGCGCGGGCGAACTGCTCGAAACCATCTCCCTGTTCGATGTCTACGAGGGCGCGCAGGCCGGTGAGGGCCGCAAATCCCTCACGTACGCACTGCGTTTCCGCGCCACCGACCGCACCTTGACCGAGGACGAGGCCAGCGCCGCCCGCGACGCGGCTGTCGCCAAGGCTGCCGAGGCTGTGGGAGCTGTGTTGCGCGGCTGAGGTTTTCGGCTCATCGAAGGCGGGCTCTGATCCCTGTGGATCGGGGCCCGCTTTCTTTGTGTTCAGGGGGTGTCAGTCCGCCGGACGGGCTTGCAGTCCATCGAGGACGAGGGCCATCGCGCGCTGCCATGCCTCGCTGCCCGCGTTCTCTCCGAGGAGTGCCAGAGCCCACATGAGGTTGGCGATATCGGAATCGGTGGCGTCGGCGCGCAACTGACCGGAGTCACGGGCGCGTTCGGTGATGGCGGCGATGTGGGAAATGCCGCGCGCACAGGTCTTTTCCAGCTGCGCGGCCGCGGCGTGGTCGCCGGTGAAGGCTTCGAGGAGCGCCCGGTCGGCGGTGAATCGGGTGACCATGTCCGCGAGGAATCCGGTGAGGCCGGACCAAGGGTCGGGGTCGGCGAGGGCTTTGGCAGCGACTTCGTCGAGGGCGGTGACGTGTGGCGTCAGCAGCGCTTCGACCAGATCCGCGCGAGTGGGGAAGTGCTTGTACAGCGTGCCGATGCTGACTCCGGCCCGGCGAGCGATCTCCTCGAGCGACCCGTTGAGCCCCCGGGTCGCCAGCACATCGGCGGCTTCCGTGAGCAGGCGCTCGCGGTTGCGGACGCCGTCGCGGCGCATCGGCTTGGTCATGGCAACCATCATAACGAAATCGAGGGGTACCTCATGTTAGTGCTACGCTCGCAAAGGTGAGGACCCCCTCGATTTAAGGAGAAGGCTTGTGACCAGCACACGTACGGCCGTGATCATCGGAGTCGGTCCCGGGCTCGGCATGTCCATGGCCCGCCGGTTCGGCAAGGAAGGATTCCGGGTCGCGCTCATCTCACGCAGTGCGACGCGGCATGGTGACTATCTCGCGGAGTTGGCCGCGCACGGCATCGACGCTCGGACTTATACGGCGGATGTCACCGACGGGGATCGGCTGCGGGGTGTTCTGGAGGAGATCGCCGGTGAGGGTGATCTCGAGATCGCCTACTACGGGCCAATGCCCACTATGACCCGGGCGGCACCGATCACCGAAATGGATATGACGGCAGCGAAATCGGTGTTCGAGTGGGTATGGCCTGCGGTGAATGTCGTCGAGTCGGTGCTGCCGGGTATGAAGGCTCGGGGGAGTGGCGGGATTCTGATCGCCGGAGGGCTGTCGAGTGTGCGGCCCATGCCTGCGTTGGGAGCGATGGCATTGTCTTCGGCGGCCTTGCGGAACTATGCGGTGACGTTGAATGCCGGGTTGGCCGAAACTGGGGTCTACGCAGGGACTCTCACGATCGGTGGGCTCATCGAGCGTGGGGATCTGCATGTGATGTCGAGTGGAAATCCTGCCGTGTTCGGCGATATCGAGGGGCGCACTTTGGATCCGGATTTGCTCGCTGATGCTGCTTGGGAGATGTATCGGGGTCGGGATCGGGCGGAGACGGTGTTCGAGAAGGTTTAAGACGAAGAGATACAAGAAGAAGAGATAAAAGAAGAAAAGATAAAAGCGGCCAGGAGGAGGGGTTGGCGAGGGGGCTGGGTTGGGTTCGCCGGGTGGCGGTACCAGCCGCCTCACCGTCCGGGAGGCGTACCGTCTCGTCGCCTACCGAACCGATTCGTCGAGTGGCACATTTTGGAGGGGGATTCGGACATACCTCCTCCAGGATGTACCACTCGACGGCGGGGGTGGTGGGTTTGACCGGTTCAAGGCTGGCCGTCGTCCGTTGGAGGAGTGGTGGGGGTTGTTTTGGTCTTTTGTGTTGTTGTGTTTTGTCTTTGAAGGTGATGCGTGCGGTCCGTGGGCTGGGATCGGCGGGTGACGGCTCCCAACCCGGCGTCAGCCCAGGTCCGGTAGGGCAGGCGAGGTGACCACACTTCGTCGTTTGCCCTGCGCACACCCGGGTCGCATGAGCGGTTCGGGTCAGGCCGCGCGGGGACCCCACTCCCGGCAGCGTGCGGCGATGCTAGTGGCGACCACCTGCCCGACGTGATGTTTCTCGTTCACTTGTGGCGTGCCCGAGGGATCGATCGTTTTCGGGGCGATCCAGCCGACGCGGCCGCGTTGGGGTGAATCCTTGCCGAGCATCACTGTTCGCCAGCCCTGCGGGCTGTCATTGACGAGAGCGTGGTGGTGATCGCACACCAAGGTCAGATTGTTCAGATCGGTCGGCCCGTTGTTGGCCCAATCATTCACGTGGTGCACCGCGCACATCGAGGGTGGCGCATCGCAGTCCGGGTGTGTGCACCCTTTGTCGCGGGCGACCAGGGCGATGCGTTGGCCGGGGCTGGCGAGGCGGGGGCCGCGGCCGAGGAACAGTGGGGTGCCGTCGGTGTCGAGGACGGCGATGTAGGGCTTGGTGCCTGCGGCCATTTTCAGGGCTTCGCTGATGGAGACGTGGCCGCCGGTGGCGGTGGTGGCGAGGCCGGTGCCGCGTTCCATGTCGGCGACGTCGATGCTGAACAGCACACCGACGGGCAGGCCACGGTGGGTGCCGAGCTTGGCGAAGTCCAGGCCGGGGGCCAGCATCGCCGCGAACGCGTCGTGCACACGCTGGGCGGCGTCGCGGCGGTCGCGACGCGCGGCAGCCTCGAGCACGGTGGACTCGACGACAGGTGTTGTCGTGGTGGGGCTTTCGGCGTCGTCGGGGTTGCACATGCCAGGACGCGCGAACTTCGCCAGGAACCCGTCCAACAGCGCACGCAGTTCCGGTGTCAGCCAGCCTTCGATCCAGCTCATCCCGTCGACGCCGGGACGACCGAGCACGAGGCCGCGGCGGCGGCGACGGTCGGCGTCGTTGATGACGGTGCCGTCGGGGTCGACGCGGGCGAGGATCTCGCGGCCGATTTTGGGCAGGTCGTCGGGAAACAAGCCCGCACGCGACTTCTCGACCAGCAGGTGTTCGGCTTCGGTGCGTGCTTGGGTGGGGAGGTCGGCGGGCAGGTGCTTGACGATGTCGACGATGTGGCGGGCGTGATCGCGGGAGATTTCACCGGCTTCGAACGCTTCGGCGGTGGCTTCCATGGCGGCGGGGCGCAAATGTCCGGTGGGTTCGGTGAATTCGCCGCATTCGCGGGTGATCTTCACGCGCACCGATGCGTCGTGGGCGGACAGGCCGAGGGTGTGGCGCAGGAACGGGATCAGCTTGCCCGTGCCGGAGGTTTGCGGCAGTGAACGATCCGACGCTTCGACGATCAGTTTCGAATCCAGTGCCGCCAGTTTGCGTTTGCAGGTTTCCAGCTGCTGCATCAACGCCACCACGCCCGCGTCGGTGAACTGGGCCAGGCTGGCATGGGCGAGAGTGGCCGTCAGCGAGTCCACCGCGGCGGCCAGTTCGGCGATCCCGCAGTCCTCGTATGTCACCCCTTTCGAACCCATGTACTAATTCTACCCCTCGCATGATCACCATGGAATCCGAATTCCCTTGTGATATAAGCACTTTCAGAATATCTGACGTTTCCCAACCTGCTCCAGGCCGCGCATGAAGCAGAATGCCCGAGTGGAGTCTGATGATGTATCACGCGTAACCCCGCGCAAGGTGACCATTCGGTTGGTCCCGTTTCTCGGCCTGCTGTACTTCGTCAATTACCTGGACCGGGTGAATATTGGATTCGCCGGACCCAACGGCATGAAGGCGGACCTCGGCCTCAGCGAGACGGCGTTCGGATTCGCCTCGGGCATCTTCTTCCTCGGCTATCTCGTGCTCGAGGTGCCGAGCAATCTGGCCCTGCACCGCTTCGGCGCGCGCCGGTGGATCGCGCGAATCCTGGTGACCTGGGGCGTGATCGCGTCCGCCATGGCCTTCGTCCCGAACGGGACCATGCTCATCGTGCTGCGGTTCCTGCTGGGCGTCGCGGAGGCCGGGTTCTTCCCCGGCATTCTGCTCTATCTCACGTATTGGTTCCCGCAGCGCCACCGCGCACGAATCGTCGCCCTGTTCATGACGGCCGTGCCGATCTCCACCGCCCTGGGCGCGACGCTGTCGAGTCTCGTATTGCAGTGGGGCGATGGCGTTTTCGGGCTCCGCGGCTGGCGGTTCATGTTCCTGGTGGAGGGCGTGCCGTCGCTGATCCTGGCGGTCGTCACCTGGTGGTATCTCACCGACAGCCCAGACAAGGCGACCTGGCTGGAACCGGCCGAACGGCAGTGGCTGGCTGCCGAACTCGCCGTCGAGGATACTCAGCGCACCGCCGAGGAGCATTGGAGTCTGCGGAAGGCGTTGACGCATCCGAGGATTCTGGGACTGGCCTTGGTGTACGGCGGGATCGTGTACGGCCTGTACGCGCTCGGGTTCTTTCTGCCGACCATCATCAACGGTTTCCAGCAGCAGTACGGGACTCACTATTCGGTGATCCAGCGTGGCCTGATCAACGCCGTGCCGTACGTGATCGGTGCGGTGGTGATGGTCTGGTGGAGTCCCCACGGGGATCGCACCGGCGAGCGAGTGTGGCATGTGGCCTTGCCCGCGCTCGTCGGCGGCCTGGCGATTCCGGTGACCCTGTATCTGGGGAATCCGTTCAGCGCCATGGTCGCGGTCACCGTGTGTGCGGTCGGGGTCCTCGCGGCCTTGCCGACCTTCTGGGCGCTGCCGAGCACCTTCCTGTCCGGTGCGGCCGCGGCGGGCGGTATCGCCCTGATCAATTCGATCGGCAATATCAGTGGCTTCGCCGCGCCCTATGTGACCGGCTGGCTTAAGGACTGGACGGGCACGCAGAAGGCCGGGTTGTGGGTGGTCGGGGCCGCCATGGTCGGGTCGGCTGCCGGTGCGTTGGCGATGCGGCGCGGGATCCGGGAACGGGTGGGGTAAGAAGGGGATATGTGGCATCCGGCTGACCCGATTCTCAATGCGCTGACCTATCAGCCGGGCGATCGGACGATCGTGGCCACCCCCGAGATGTTCGGGGTCGCGTACGAGGATCTGTCGTTGACCACCTCGGACGGGGAGACCGTCAACGCGTGGTTCGTACGGGCGGCCGGGGAACCGTTGGGGCACATCCTCTTCGCGCACGGGAACGGTGGAAACATCGGAGACCGGTCGCCGATGCTGGCCATGCTGGCGGCGGTCGGACTCGATGTCCTGGTCTTCGACTACCGCGGATACGGTCGGAGCACCGGCCGCACCAGTGAGCAGGGCACCTATCGGGATGTGCGAGCCGCGCGGGACGCCTTGCTCGCGCAGCCGGGCGTGGATCCCGACCGGGTGCTGTACCTGGGCAAGTCGCTCGGCGGCGGCGTGATGCTCGAGCTGGCGACCGCCTTCCCGCCCGCGGCCCTGCTGCTCATGTCGACCTTCACCGGGCTGCGTGACGCGGCGGCCGCGGTGTATCCGATCCTGCCGAAGCTGTTCGTGCCCAACGCGTATCCGAGCCTGCGGCGGATCCGTCGGCTCCAATGCCCGGTGCTGATCATGCACGGCGACAATGACGAACTGCTGCCGGTGCGGATGGGGCGGGAATTGTTCGCGGCCGCACCGGAACCCAAGGAGCTGGTGATCTACGCGGGCGGGATGCACAACGATCTCATCGGGTTCCCGGGCTGGGCGCGGACGGTGGCCGACTGGGCCGCGGGCGTGTTGCCGCCCAAGCGGCTCACTTCCGGGTGATGTTGAGCAGGAACTCGGCATTGCTGCCGGTCTTGCGGAGGCCGTCGAGCAGTACCTCGAGGGCGCGCTGATCGTCCATGTCGGCCAGGGTGCGGCGGAGCAGGTTGACGGCCGCGCGCTCGGCCGGATCGAAGAGTAGATCGTCGCGGCGGGTGCTGGACTTGGCGATGTCCACCGCGGGGAAGATGTGGCGGCCCGCCAGATTGCGGTCCAGCTTCAGTTCGGCATTGCCGGTGCCCTTGTACTCCTCGAAGATGACGGTGTCGGCGAGCGAACCGGTTTCGACGAGCGCACTCGCCATCACGGTCAGCGAACCGCCGTTCTCGAAGTTGCGGGCCGCGCCCAGGAACCGCTTCGGCGGCAGCAGCGCCTGGGAATCCATTCCGCCGGAAAGGATTCGGCCCGAGGCATGGCCGTTCATGTTGTAGGCCCGGGCGAGTCGGGTCAGCGAGTCGAGCAGCACGACGACGTCGCGGCCCTCCTCGGCGAGGCGCTGTGCGCGTTCGATGGCCAGCTCGGCCAGCGCGGTCTGCTCGGCGGGGGAATGGTCGAAGGTGGCGGCGACGACCTCGGCGGGCACCCCGCGCGAGAGGTCGGTGACCTCTTCGGGGCGTTCGCCGACCAGCACCATTATGAGGTGCACCTCCGGATGGTTGGCCGCGATGCCGCGCGCGATCGCTTGCAGCACAGAGGTTTTGCCCGCTTTCGGTGGTGCGACGATCAGCGCGCGCTGGCCCTTGCCGATCGGCATGATGAGGTCGGTGACGCGGGCGGTGAGCTTGTTCGGCTCGGTTTCCAGCCGCAGTCGCTCGTCGGGGTGGATGGGGGTCAGGTCCCCGAACTTGGGGCGCTTGGGCAGGTCGGCGGCCGGGTGGCCGTTGACGGTGTCGACGCGCACCAGGGGAGCGTGCTTGCCGTTCTTGGCATTCGGCTCCGCCAGGCCGCTGATCAGGTCGCCGCGACGCAGGTCGTGGGCGCGGATCAGGCGGGCGGGGACGTGGATGTCACTCGGGCCGGGGAGGTAGCCGCTGGTGCGGATGATTCCCGTCTGGCCGGTGATATCCAGGATTCCCGTTGCGGGCGAAAGGGTTTGGATGTGGTCGAGTTCTGGGGCCGCTGCGGGTTGTACGCGCGGCGTGGGATCGATGGTGGTCATGATGGTTTCTCCTTGTCAGAGATTCAGGTGACTTGCGCACCGGGAGTGAAGATTTGGGAATGGCCGGATACGGCCGATGGCGGTATGGGACCGCCGGTGAATCCGAGGTCTTCCGGGCCGCTCATACGGCGGGGCCGGGATCGAACTCGGGGAGAGAAGAAATCGAGTGGGAGGGACTTGCGTCGACCTGCATCCACGGGATTGCGACGACCCAACCGTACGCCGTCCCCGATCTCGATGCAATGCGTAGCCTGGAACCCATGAGCGATGCCAAGGAACTCGTGGCCTTGTTGGCGCAGCTGCCGGACGCCGAACTGGCGGCCGTCGTGGAGGCCGCCACAGACGGCCGGGCTGGTCTGGCCGCCCTGCACGCGGTGGCGCAGTCGCTGGCGGCGACCCTGGGTCATGCCCCGGATGTGATCGATGTGACTCCTGACACGCTGCCGGTGGAAGGCTATTCGCAGTCTGAGACGGTCGGCGCATTGGAGCAGGTCGGGACCGGTCCGGTCATCACTCCGATACCGGTACCGCCTGCGGGTATGCCGTCCGCGCCGGAGATCGGCGGGTATACGAACACCGGTGTCCCTACTTTCGAGTCAGTTCGCGATAAGGTCGAACAGCGCTACGGCACATCGCAGGGGATGGGCGATCTCGATCGGCAGACACCGGTGGGTCGCAGCGTCGACGAACAGTGGGAAGCGCGGGCCAAGGCCGCGCGGGAACGTCTGGATCAGATTCGAAAATCGATGCACGGCAACGATTCCGAGTGAATCCGGACGGTCCGCCTCGAACTTGATTGGGTGGAACCTTGACCGAACCGCGCGAAATCGCCGAGAAACTGCTCGACCTCCAGGTCGACTTCATCATCGCCGAGGTCAGCGGTGACCGCTTCGCCGAAGTGATCGCCCGCGACGTGAAGGATGTGGTCGGTGTCGCAGACACCATCATCTTCCGCGACGTGGTCGAGATCGATCAGGCCAAGCAGACCGTCGCCAACGTGATCAATCTGATCGGCGGCAGCCCCGTGCTGGGCGACATGGTCCCCGCGCTGGCCGGTCACCTCTACGACGACATCGCCGGCAACAACGACTACACCCTCGGTGACGTGGTCGACCGCGAGCCGGTGGAACAGCTGCTGGAGAAGATCTTCGGCATGCACCAGGCCCAGGAACGCATCCTGGAACGGCTCACCGAGAGCCCCCTGATCGCGACCGTGGCCGCCAAGTTCGTGGACAAGCTGGTCGACGATTTCATGGAGACCAACAAGCAGATCGCGGGAAAGATTCCCGGCGTCGGCTCGCTGGTCTCGATGGGCACCAATGCCGCCAAGTCCGCGCGCAAGGCCGCGGAGAAGGCGGGCGGCAGCTTCATCGGCGAAATGGCCGGCAAGGGAGCGCAATTCGCGCTCAAGCGGACCAACAACGCCATCCGCGAGATGCTGCGCGACGCGCCCGTGCACGACGCGGCCATGGAATTCTGGGACCTGCACGCTGGTGAGCCGGTCAGCGGTCTCAAGGAGTACCTGTCCCAGCAGGATCTGATCGACCTCGCGGTGATCATCCACCGGATCGCGGTGACCAC
>NZ_JBSGBY010000352.1:0-8917 GCF_053601505.1 Nocardia sp. NPDC004722 | reverse complement strand
CCGTCGTCACTCTCGGACGAGCCCCGCGTTCATCGGACGCGGAATTCCGCTGTCGGGCACGTCGCTTGGCTTTGACCGGGCCCGTTGCCGAATTCCGCGTCGCAGTCGGGGTATCGGTTCCTGTCCGAGGAGGATTCCCATGCGTACCACCATGTCCGATTCGCCGCCGCGCGTTCCGCGGCGGCTGACCATCGCGCTCATGGGCATCGTCACCGGCGTCGCGACGTTGAGTGGCTGTTCCAGTTCGTCGTCGCCGGCCCCGGCCACCACGTCACCGGCCACCACGGTCGTGACTCCTACCTCCCTCGCGCCCACCGCGGTCTCGGCCACGGCCGCACCGGCTCCGACGGGAACCGGTGGCGCGCAACCACGGACGCTGATGCCGCATCCGCCGGTCGAGACCCCTCCGGTACTTCCGCCGGTTCTCACCTCGCCCGGAGCCCCGGTCACACCGGTTCCGTCCACGCCGCAGGCGAATCCGCCGTCGGGCACCACGTTCGCCGGTGAGGGCCTCACCGACGCGCAAGCCAACGCGGAACAACAGGCGGTCGACAGCGGCCACCAACCCTGGCGACTGGACACGGTGATGGTCGCGAAGGCGTTCGTGCAGGGCCGTTTCGGCTGGACCACCGTGCAAACCAGTACCGGCGCACCGATGGTCGTCTTCGTCACCAACAGCGACGGCAGCAAGGTCACCCTGCACCTCATCCAGCCCGCGACCAAGGGCGACAAGGGCATCTGGGAAGTCGACAGCGGCGTCTGGGACTGACCAGCCCGTGCCATGATCAACGGATGGAGGAGAAGCATTTGGTGTATTGCCGGATCGAGCGAGCGGGCACGGTCCTGCTGATCCGCCGCGCACCCGGCGTATTCCTGGCCGGACGATGGGAATTGCCCGGCGGCGGAGTCGAATCGGGCGAGCATCCGGACGCCGCGGCAGTGCGCGAAGTCCGCGAGGAGACCGGTCTCTCGGTCGAGGTGCTCGCCGAGCGATCCACCCACTCCTGGATGGACGTGGCCGGCCGCCCCCTGCACATTCACGCACGCATCTACGAGGCGACCGAGCACACCCCCAACCCGGTCGTCCTCAACCCCGCCGAGCACGACAACCACGCCTGGGTCACCCCCGACGAGGCAAAATCCCTCAACCTCGCCCCCCACTTCCACGAAGCAGTACTCGGCTCCTGACGAGAATGCGTGGGTGCACACAAACGCCGAGAAGGCGTGTGTACCAGTGCATTCTCGTCGGGTTCAGAGGCGACGCAGGGCGGCGATGTCGGGGGCGGGGAAGCGGGTGCCGGTGATGGCGTCCGGGACGGGGGTGCCAGGGGCGAGGCTCAGAGGGATATGGCCTGCCCACGCCTCGACCGCGTCGTCCTTGGGTTCGTCGCGGGCGAAGCCGCTGCGGGTCTTGATGGAGAACTCTTCTATGGGCAGCCACAGCACGGCCGTGTAGCCCGCCTCCTCCACATTCGGTCGCCGCGCCGCGTACGGTCCCGAGAGCCGACCGGGGACGATGCCCTCGACGATGCGGCCGAGCGCATCCGCCCGCTCCTGCGGATCTTCCACGGCCGTAGCGGTTCCGAAGATCATCACGCTGCGATACGCCGCCGAATGGTGGGAGGCGGCACGGCCGAGGATGAGGCCGTCGACCTGCGTCACGGTGACGCAGATCGGCACGCCGGTGGTCACGGCCTGGATGAACCTGCCGTGGATCGAGCCGTGCAGCAACAGCCGATCCCCATCGCGCACATGCAGAACCGGCACCACCACCGGCCCGTCCGCGGTCGTGAACCCGACATGCGCGACCAGGGCCTCGTCGAGAATCGCGTAGGCGTCCTCCCGGTCGTAGGTGACGCGCTCGGGATATCGCTGGGCGGTAGTGCGCGCGGTGGGCGACATGATCGTCACTCTAGGGTCCCGATGCTGGTCAACCGCACCGCGAAACGCCGCCGCGCCGATCCGGTGCGATGAGTGGCAGTGCCGATCCGGTGCGGTCAGTTGTACGGTGCGGGCGTGGTGGTCGGGGTGACCGGGCTGGTGACGGCCGGGGTCGAGGGGCCGAGTGCGCCGACGCCCAGGGTGATCGGTGCGTCCGTGGCGACGGCGTTGCCCGCGGCCTGGTTCTGGTCGATCACCTTGCCGACCTTGGCGGAGTCGGTGACCTTCACGGTGGTCTGCTGCAATGTTCCCTTCCAGCCGAGTCCTTGCAGGATCGCGGCCACGTCCGCGTACGCCTTGCCGACCAGGTTCGGCATGGTGAAGGTGGTCGTGGTGGTGCCGGTGGAGACGTAGACGGTGACCGTCGACCCGACCGCGCGAACGGTTCCTGCGGCCGGATCCAGTGCTACCACAGTGCCTTTCGCGCTCTTGTCCGCGCGTTGCGCCTCTTGCACGACGAATCCGGCCTTCTCCAACTCCGACTTGGCGTAGGTGAACGCGCTGTTGAGCACGTCGGGCACCGCGATGGTCTTGGGCGGGGGAGCCTTGGTCACGGTCGTCGTCGATGGCGGGGCATCGGTGGTCGTCGGAGTCGGCTGCTCGCTGGTGGTGACGGGCACCGTGGTCGTGGTGGTCGGCACCGGGATCGTGGTGGTGGCGACGGGGGTGACGGTCGGATGGCCGTCGTCCAGTCGGACCAGGAAATACGTGAGGAGGGCCAACACGGTCCCCAGCACCAGTCCGATCAGGATCCGGGCCGTGGTGCCGCGTCGGCCGGATTCAGCTGGGCCGCTGTCGATTCCGGGGCCGCGCGGTCCGGTTCGGTCCGGTGGCTCAGCGACCGGCCCGGTCGCCGGCGATGCCACCAGGGTCGGCGGCGGTCCGGTCGGCGCTACCGAAGTCGGCGGCAGAGTGCGACCGGACGGCCCGACGGCTGCCTGACGACCAGTGGCGGCCCGCGCTCCCGGGGCACCGGGTGGACCGGTGATGATGGGCGGCCCGGTGTTGACGGGTGGTGCGGTGGTGGGTGTCTGCACATTCGGGCGCGGTGGTGCGGTGGTGTGGGCCAGCGCATTCGGACGTGGCGGCGCGGTGCGAGTTGTGGCGGGCGTGCCCCTGCGCTCGGTGGTCCGGGCAACCGGGCCGGAGTTGGGGCCGGATGGTTGTTGCAGGACCTGGCCCGCGTGCCATGCCAGTTGTGTGCACGTGTCGTAGCGCCGGGACGGTTCCTTGGCCATGGAGCGTGCGATGACCTCGTCGAATCCCCTTGGTAGCGTGGGGTTTCGATGGGACGGCAGCGGGATCGGGTCGTAGGCGTGCGCGTAGATGATGCGGCTGACGCTCTGCCCCGGATACGGCGGCTCCCCGGTCAGCATGTGAAACAGCGTGCAGCCCAGCGAGTACACGTCCGCGCGCGGATCGACGTCGCCGGGCCGGGTCAGTCGTTCGGGCGCGGAGTATTGGAAGCTGGCCAGGATCTCGCCGCGCCGGGTCAGCTCGCGGCTCTCGTCCAGGGCTTTCGCGATGCCGAAATCGGTGAGCAGCGCGCGTTCCTGGCGTCCGTCGGTGAGCAGGATATTGGCGGGCTTGACGTCGCGGTGCAGGATGCCGGTCTCGTGCGCGTGGTCGAGGGCGGCGGCGGTCTCGGTGAGGATGCGCACCGCGCGCGCCGGATGCAGCGGCCCGTCCCGCAGCGCCCGCGCGACATCGCTGCCGTCGACGAAGGTCATGGAGATCCACAGCCGGTCGTCGTCCTCGCCGCGCGCGTACACCGTGACGATGTTCGGATGCGACAGTCGCGCAACGGTATCCGCCTCGCGCCGGAAGCGGATGCGATGGTCGGCCTCGCCGCCGTCGGGCATGCTCAGCAATTTCAGCGCCACGAAGCGCGGCAGGTCGCGATCCCGCGCCTGGTATACCGCCCCCATGCCGCCGGCACCGAGCTTGCGCAGAATCTGGTATCCGGCGAAATACTCGCCCGGCTTGAGCGCGATGCCCACGGTCACCTCCCCGTCGCCTGAATATCGCGGCGGAGGCCGACGGCGAAACGCGGGCGGCGAGTTTCAGGAGATATAGGTGATGAGTTCGTCGATATAGGCGCGGAAGAGGGCCGCCATGTCCACGGTCTCCGGGTCGACGAGCCACTGCAACTGCAGGCCGTCCATCATGGCGAACACCTGGCGGGCGACCACCGCCGGATCGATCTCGGCGCGAATGCTGCCGTCCTCGATGCCCGCGCGCAGTGCGCTCGACAGGTAGGTCTCGAGGAGGCGGTAGCGGCGCAGCGCCCACTCGTGCGCGGGATGGTCGGCGGTGACGGCCTCGCTGGTGAGCACGGTGAACAGCCGGACCAGCCCGGGCACGTGCATGTTGTGGTCGACGAGCTGGGCCAGCCGCAGCAGCGCGTCCTTACCGTGCAACCGCTGGTCGAAGCCGAGGCGGTCGTAGTCGAGGCGGTCGCGGTAGTCGAGCACCGCGGACAGCAATGCGGGCTTGTTGGGGAAGTAGTGCAGCAGCCCCGGCTGCGACAGGCCGCAGCGTTCGGCGATCTCGGCGACCGAGGTGTTGTGATAGCCGTTGTCGGCGAAGGCTTTCAGCGCCTCGTCGATGATCTGCTCGCGGCGCTCTTCGCCCCGTCGGCGGCGTCGGGGATGGGGCGTCATGCAATGGCACACTAGTGAAGCGGTCCGACCAGGCAAAATCCATATCGCATAACGGAACGATAACCGTACATACTAACCACTCGGTAAACTGGAATTCCACTGGCACACTCGTGCCAGCCGTACAGGGCAGTACGAGGGAAGGGATTGCCGATGAGTCAGGCCCCGATCACGCCGATCACGCTGCGAGGCGCGGCCGGAAAGCTCGCCGGGTGGCAGATCGAACCACCCGCGGGCGTCGAGCGGCGCGGCACCGTGCTGCTGGTGCCGGGCTTCACCGGTTCCAAGGAAGACTTCGAGGCGATGCTGCCGCTGCTGGCCGCCGCCGGGTACCGGACGTTCGCCTACGACCAGCGCGGACAGTGGCAGTCGGAGGGGCCGGACGAGATATCCGGCTACACCATGGCCGATTTCGTCGGCGACCTGCAGGGCGTCGTGGATCAGATCTCCCCGGAAGAGCCGATCCACCTGGTCGGGCATTCGTTCGGCGGCTATGTCTCCCGTATCGCGGTGGTCGAGCGGCCGGACCGGTTTCGCACCTTCACCCTGCTCGCCTCGGGCCCGTCGTCGGTGGAGGACATCAACTTCCCGCCGCCGCAGCTGGTGGCGCAGATGGTGGAATCCGGTGGGCAGGAACTGATCTGGCAGCAGATGAGCGCCGCGCTGTTCGAAGCCGGGCACACCCCGCCGCCGGAGCGCATGGAATTCCTGCATCAGCGGATCCTGCGGACCAAGAAGGCCAACATCCTCGGCATTCTGCACAACATGACCGAGCCGCCGCTCAAAGACCCTGCCGCGCTGCGTGATTCGGGAGTGCCGCTGCTGGTGGCCTACGGCGACACCAACGATCTCTGGGCCCCGGAAGTCCACGAGCGCTTCGCTCGCCAGCTGAACGCGAAGACCGCCGTCTTCCCCGGCTCCGGTCACGTGCCCAACGAGGACGCCCCCGACAAGGTATGCGCCGCACTCGAGACCTTCTGGAAGGAACAGGCATGACCGACAGTGACGACCTGCTCGCCCCGCTCGGCGACGACCTACTAGCCAAGCTCGACCTCCCGGCCAAGATCCGCCTGATCTCCGGCGCGAACTTCTTCCGCTTCGCGGGCGAGCCCGGCATCGGCCTGGCCGAGATGCCGGTCTCCGACGGTCCTTCCGGCGTCCGCGGCGAACAGTGGGATGAACGCGACCCTTCGGTGAGCCTGCCGTCGGGCACCGCGCTCGCCGCCACCTGGGATCGCGACCTGCTCACCGAGATCGGCGCGCTGATCGCCGCGGAGGCCCGCCGCAAGGATGTCTACGCGGTCCTCGGCCCCACCATCAACCTGCACCGATCCCCGCTCGGCGGAAGACATTTCGAATGCTTCTCCGAGGATCCGCTGCTCACCGCCGAGATCGCCGAGGCGTATGTCCGCTCGGTGCAGGCGCACGGGGTGAGCGCGTGCCCGAAGCACTACGTGGCCAACGACTCCGAGACCGAACGCTTCACCGCCGATGTGATCGCCGACGAGCGCACGCTGCGCGAGCTGTACCTGTATCCGTTCGAGCGTTCCGTCGAGGCGGGCGCGTGGATGATCATGGCCGCCTACAACTCGGTCAACGGCGTCACCATGACCGAGAACGACCTGCTCGACGAACCCTTGAAGGGGGAGTGGGGATTCGACGGCGTGGTGGTCTCGGACTGGACCGCGGTGCGCTCCACCGCCGGTGCGGCCAAGGGCAACGATCTGGCCATGCCCGGACCGTGGGAACTGTGGGGCGCGCCCCTGGAGGAGGCCGTCCGCAAGGGCGAGGTGCCCGAGGCCGCCATCGACGAAAAGGTCCGGCGCATCCTGCGATTCGCCGAACGGGTCGGCGCGTTGAACGGCACGCCGCAGCCGGTCCCCACCTTCACCGACGAGGCCGCCGCCCGCGTGGTCCGCGCGGCCGCCGCCAAGGCCATGGTGCTCGCGAGCAATGACGGCACCCTGCCGCTGCGCACGCCCGCCAAGGTCGCCTTGCTCGGATCCGCCGCCGCCGAACCGCGTTTCATGGGCGGCGGCAGTGCGACGGTCATTCCGGCGCACACCACCTCGCCGCTGCAGGGGCTCTCGGAGGTGCTGCCGGTGGTCTACACGCCCGGTGTGCACTTGAGCGAGAACATGATTCCGGTCCCGATGGAGTTGGTCACCGACCCGGAGACCGGCACCTCGGGGCTGTCGCTGCGCTACCTCGGTGAGGACGCCGACGGTGCGGGCGAGACCGTCCTCGACACCGAGCATCGCGGCGCGGGCACCCTCATGCTCTTCGGCAATCCGAATGCCCTGCGGGCCAAGGCCGTCGAACTGCGCGGCCGCCTGCGCGCCGACGTGGCGGGGGAGTGGCGCATCGGCTGCGCCGGGGTCGGCACCCTCAGCGTGACGATCGACGGCGAGCAAGTGTTCGAGGAGACCGTGCTGCCCGCGGGCGCGGACCCGGTCGAGATGCTGCTGAATCCGCCGCAGCGCTTCGTCACCCGCACCCTCGCCGAGGGCCAGGAAGTCGACGTGCTGGTGCGCCTGGTGCCCGGCGGCGGCTTCCCCGCCATGGGCATCACCTACGCGATCGGCCGCCCGCGCCGCGCCGCCGACGAGGAGTTCGCCGCCGCGGTCGAACTGGCGCGCACCTCCGAGGTGGCCATCGTGGTGGTCGGCACCACCGAGCAGATCGAATCCGAGGGCTTCGACCGCCGCGACCTGGCCCTGCCCGGTCGTCAGGACGAGCTGGTCGCCGCCGTCGCCGCGGTCAACCCGCGCACCGTCGTGGTGGTGAATTCCGGTTCCCCCGTGGAGATGCCGTGGCGCGACGATGTCGCCGCCGTCCTGCTCACCTGGTTCCCCGGGCAGGAATTCGGCGCGGCCCTCGCCGACGTGCTGACCGGTGCCGCCGAGCCGGGCGGGCGTCTGCCCACCACCTGGCCCAAGACCATGGCGGACGTGCCGGTGCTGGACACCAAGCCGGGCCAGGACAATGCGCTGCCCTACTCCGAGGGCATTCACATTGGTTACCGGGCGTGGCTGAAATCCGGTGTGGCCCCGGCCTATCCGTTCGGACACGGGCTCGGGTACACCAGCTGGGAGCTGAGCGAGCTGAAGGTGTCGGGCCGCACCGCCACCCTGACAGTCACCAATACCGGTGACCGGCCGGGCCGTCAGGTGGTGCAGGCGTACCTGTCGCGCGAGCGCAGCGCCGTCGATCGCCCGGTGCGGTGGCTGTCGGGGTTCGCGGTGGTCGAGGCGGGCGCGGGCGAATCCGTCACCGCCACCATCGAATTGCCCAAACGGTCCTTCCAGCATTGGACCGAGCAGGGCTGGGCCGTCGAGCCCGGCGCCTTCACCCTGCACGTCGGCACCTCGGTGCTCGCGCTACCGCTCTCGGCCGAGATCGGCTGATTCGCCTCGACGACAACGGATTCCGGCCGGAAACGGCCGGAATCCGTGTCGTCTGCACGTCTTGGATATCTTCGTGGCTCATCCCGAAACCGCCGGGCGGCACGCTGCCGCCGACACCTCCCGCGGCCTGCTGCCACTGCTGTTCGCCGGCAACGCGGCCATGTACGCGCTCTACATCGGCGTCGGCAGCGTGCTGCTGCCCTTGCAGATCGAGCACATCGACGCGGCCGCCAAGGTCGCGAATCTCGGTCTGGTGGGCGGGATCGCGGCTATTTTCGCGACCGTGTTCAACCCGGTCGCCGGTGCGCTGTCGGATCGTTCCGGCCGCCGTAATCCGTGGATCCTCGGCGGCGGACTGGCCGCGATCGCCGCCATGGCCGTGCTCGGCAGCGTGCACACCGTACTGCTGGTGGCCATCGGCTGGTGCCTGGGGCAGGCGGTCATGAACATCTACCAGTCCGCTCTGACCTCCGTTGTCCCGGACCGGATTCCGGCCGAGCGCCGAGGTGTGGCCTCGGCCGCGGTGGGGCTCGGATTGCCGGTCGGCTCGACCGTCGGAGTGCTGCTGGCCTCGGCGTTCTCGCAGCACTATCGCACCGGATATCTGATGCTCGGCCTGTCGGTGGCCGCGGCGGCCGTGCTGTTCACCTCGGCCGCCCGCGAACAGCGGATGCCCGCCAAACAGCCGGTGCCGCTGCGTGTTCAGACGGCCGCGTTCCTGGCCGTACTGCGCGAGCACGATTTCCGCTGGGCATTCATCGGCCGCGCGCTCCTGGTGCTGGGCTACTTCGCCGTCACGGGCTATCAGCTCTATATCCTGCAGCGCCTGGGCGCAATACGGTGACGGCCGCCCGCACTCGCCGCTGTACGGCATCTGGGATGTCACCGAGTACAGCGGGGATCCCGCGG
>NZ_JBSGBY010000351.1:0-8939 GCF_053601505.1 Nocardia sp. NPDC004722 | reverse complement strand
GCCCAGATGCAGTACATGCCCGAACTGATCGGCCACGATCTGCACCTCGATGTGCCGGGGGCGGGTGACGAAGCGTTCCAGGAACAGGGTGTCGTCACCGAAGGCGGCACCGGCCTCACGCCGCGCACTGATCAGCGCGGCGGGCAGATCCGCCGGATCCTCGACCCGTCGCATACCCTTGCCGCCACCACCGGCGGAAGGTTTGACCAGCACCGGATACCCGATTTCGGTTGCGGCCTCGATCAATTCGGCATCGGACAGGCCGGGGCGGGCGATGCCCGGCACCACCGGCACCCCGTACTCCGCCACCGCGTTCTTGGCGGTGATCTTGTCGCCCATGATCTCGATGGCCCGCGCCGACGGCCCGAGGAACGCGATCCCCGCCGCCTCCAGCGCCGCCGCGAACGCCGAATTCTCCGACAGGAAGCCGTATCCCGGATGCACGGCCTGCGCGCCGGAGCGCACCGCGGCCGCGACCACCTTGTCGATGTTCAGATACGACTCGCGCGCGGCGGCCGGACCGAGCCGGACCGCCGTATCCGCCTCCCGCACGTGGCGGGCGTCGGCGTCGGCGTCGCTGTACACCGCGACCGATCGAATTCCCATGTCCCGCAACGTGCGAATCACACGCACGGCGATCTCGCCACGATTGGCGACCAGCACCGTATCGAACGACACGGGTTGGGCTTTGCTCATCATTGTCATCACATCCGGAAGACGCCGTAGGAAACGGGCTCGAGCGGGGCCTGCGCGCAGACCGAAAGGGCCAGGCCGACAACCGTTCTGGTATCGGCGGGATCGATGACGCCATCGTCCCAGAGCCGGGCCGTCGAGTAGTACGGATTGCCCTGCGCCTCGTACTGCGCGCGGATCGGGGCCTTGAACTCCTCCAGATCCGCCTCGCTCTGATCACCGCGGACGGTCGCCAGCACCGACGCCGCCTGCTCACCGCCCATGACCGAGATGCGCGCGTTCGGCCACATCCACAGGAAGCGCGGCGAATACGCGCGCCCGCACATGGAGTAGTTGCCCGCGCCGTAGGAGCCGCCGATGACGACGGTCAGCTTGGGCACCCGCGCGCACGCCACCGCGGTGACCATCTTCGCGCCGTGCTTGGCGATGCCGCCCGCCTCGTAGTCGCGCCCGACCATGAACCCGGTGATGTTCTGCAGGAACAGCAGCGGAATCTTGCGCTTATCGCACAGTTCGATGAAATGCGCGCCCTTCATGGCGGATTCAGCGAAAAGGACACCGTTGTTGGCGACGATCCCCACCGGATGACCATGAATCCGAGCGAACCCCGTCACCAGCGTCTTGCCGTACTCCGCCTTGAACTCCTGGAACTCACCACCGTCGACCATCCGGGTGATGACCTCCCGCACGTCGTACGGCGTCCGCAGATCCACCGGCACCACGTCGTACAACTCGTCCTGCGGCGCAATGGGATCCACGGTCGGCGCGACATCCCACGGCGTCGGCGTCTTGGGCCCCAGCGTCGCGACGATATTGCGCACGATGCGCAGCGCGTCCTGATCGCTCTCGGCCAGATGGTCGGTGACACCCGAAGTGCGCGAATGCAAGTCGCCGCCGCCCAGCTCCTCGGCGGTCACCACCTCACCGGTGGCCGCCTTCACCAGCGGCGGGCCGCCCAGGAAGATGGTGCCCTGATTGCGCACGATGACGGTCTCGTCGCTCATGGCGGGCACGTACGCGCCACCGGCGGTACAGGATCCGAGCACGGCGGAGATCTGCGCGATCCCCTTGGCGCTCATATTCGCCTGGTTGTAGAAGATGCGGCCGAAGTGCTCACGGTCGGGGAACACCTCGTCCTGCCGCGGCAGGTACGCGCCGCCGGAGTCGACCAGGTAGATGCACGGCAGGTTGTTCTGCAACGCCACTTCCTGGGCGCGCAGATGCTTCTTCACCGTCATCGGGTAGTAGGTGCCGCCCTTGACCGTCGCGTCGTTCGCGATGATCACGCACTCGCGCCCCGACACCCGGCCGATGCCGCCGATGACGCCCGCGCCCGGGCACTCGTCGTCGTACATGCCGTTGGCCGCCAGGGGCGACAGCTCGAGGAACGGACTGCCGGTGTCCAGCAACTGGTCCACCCGCTGCCGCGGCAGCAGCTTGCCGCGCGCCAGGTGCCGCTCGCGGCTCTTCTCCGAGCCGCCCAGCGCGCTGACGGCCAGCCGTGCCCGCAGCTCACCGACCAACGCCTGATGCGCGGCCCGGTGACCGGTCCGTGTCTCCTCGCTCAGCGTCATGCGCTCCGCCTCCCCGCTCGGGCAGGCCCGCTCGGTTAGTCACCAATAACTGGAAAATAAGATAATCTTCACTAACTGAGTTGTCCAGCACCGACGGGAGGAGCCACGGTGAACAGTGCGGAAACCGTGACGCCCACGCGTCGCGAGCAGCTCAAGGCGCAGCGACGGCAGCAGCTGCTGGACGCGGGCGCACGGCTGATCGCGGACCGCGGATTCCTCGGCATGCGCCTGGATGATCTCGGCGCGGCGGCGGGCATCAGCGGCCCGGCGGTGTACCGGCACTTCCCGAACAAGGAAGCGCTACTGGTCGAATTGCTGGTCGGAATCAGTCAGCGACTACTCGACGGCGGCCGCGCGGTCGCCGAAGCCGCGGACACCCCAAAAAGGGCCCTCAACGGCCTGGTCGACTTCCACCTCGACTTCGCCTTCGGCGAGCCGGAACTCATCCGCATCCAGGACCGCGACCTGGACAACCTCCCCGACGCCGCCCGCCGCCAGGTCCGCCGCACCCAGCGCCAATACGTCGAAGTCTGGGTCGCGGTCCTACGCGACCTCCACCCCGACCTCCCCGAACCGGCCGCCCGCGTCCAGGCCCACGCCACCTTCGGCCTGATCAACTCCACCCCCCACAGCGCCCCGGCCGCCCTCGCCACCCGCGCCCGCCCCATCCTGCGCCAGATGGCCCTAGCCGCCCTCAGCTGAGCGATTCGCGAAAATGATCGACGCGGGGTTCGCCTACTAGGCGGGGCCCGCGATCCGGGCCTGCATGGCGGCCAGGCGGGCCGCGAATTCCGGGGAGCCGAGAGAGTCCAGTTGCGGCACCACCTCGGTGCTCACGGCTTCGGCGTGGGCGGCCAGGGCCCGGGTCGCCCGCATGGTGCGCTTGGTGGTGATGAGCAGGTCGCGCGGGACATCGGTGGTGGCGGAGGCGAATTCGACGGCGGCGTCCACCAGCGCGTCATGATCGCCGTCGACGACCCGGTGCACGAGCCCCGCCTGCTCGGCAGCCTCCGCGCCGAGCACCTCACCGAACAGTGTCATGGCCGCCGCCTGCTGCGGACCCACTGCCCGCTGCAGCATCCAGGTCATTCCGCCGCCCGGGTGAATTCCCAGTCGCAGGAACCGAGCGTCGAAGCGCGCCTTGCCATTAGCGAACCGGACGTCGGCGGCCAGCGCGAGATTCAGCCCCGCGCCCACGGCCTGTCCGCCGACCGCCGCGATGGTCGGCAGCTTGCACCGCGCCACCGCGAGGAAGCCTTCGTAGATCGACCGCAGCCCGGCCTCATTGGCCTCGCCGAGCTCCGCCAGATTGGCACCGGCGCAGAAGGCCGGAGGTGTCCCGGTCACCACGAGTGCATGGACCGACTGGTCTGCTTCCGCATCGGCGACCGCATCCGCGAGATCCGCGGACAGGTCCAGCGTCAACGCATTTCGCTTGTCCGGATCGTGCACTGTCACCAGCGCCACCGCATTGCGGCGCTCCACCTTGATCTCCGCCATGGCCCCAGATGGTAACCCTCGTCACCCGCCGCGCAGTTCCCGCGCCGCGGTTCGCAACACCATGACGAAGCCACCCCGCACCACCGGCAGGAACATCCGCGTCCACAGCGGCGCGAGCAGGGGCGCGGCGATCTCGAAGGTCGACGACCAGCGCACCCGGGTGCCCGAGTCGCAGGGCTCGCACTCGATGGAACCTTCCTGATGTCGTAGCGGCGGAACGGAATTCAGCAACCGATAGCGCATCAACCGCGGCGGATCGTATTCCACGATCTCCTCGGTGAGCCGCAGCAACGGCGTCACCACCAGCCGCACCGCGCCCTCGCCATTGCCGTTGGTATGACCGGGCCGCACCAGCGTGACGCGCCGAACCAGTGGAACCCGTTGGTAATTGGTGACATCGGTGAGCCAGTCGAAAACGTCCGGCTGCGGTGCCTCGATCGTGCGCTCAACGTCCACCGTGCGCATTCCGGCCCCGTTCTGATCGACTCGGATCCTGCGGGCAGCCTACGTGATCACCGCGTCGCCGCCACGATTTTGCCTGGTGACTACCATTGCCGGTATGACCGTCGAGGAGCAGCCGCAGCGCGTGATCCGCCGCCGCCCGAAGAACCGGCGCGCCCAGATCGCCGCCACCTCGGCCGCCGCGTTCGGTTCGCTCGGCTATCACGGCGTGAGCATGGAGGACATCGCGACCCGGCTCGGAATCTCCTCGGCCGCACTGTATCGGCACTATCCGAGCAAGTACGCGCTCTTCCGCGAGGAGTTGCTGCGCCTGGCCGACCTGACGGCACAGGCCGCCACCCCGCCCGAGGAGGACCTCGACCCCCGTGAGCGCCTGGACCGGGTGCTCGATCGGATGATCGCCGACACCATCGCCAACCGCTCCACCGTCACCCTGGTGCGCTGGGAACGCCGCTACCTCGACGACGCCGACCGGCAGACCCTCGAGGATCAGTTCACCGCCGCCCTGACCACTTTGCGCGCGCTCATCGGCGCTGTCCGTCCGGAATTGGACGGTCACGATCGCGCGGTGCGCGCGGTCAGCCTGTTGAGCGTGATCTCGAGCATCGGCGACCACCACGCCGCCCTGCCCGCCAAATCCCTGACCGCACTGCTGCATTCGGCCTGCGATGCCATCATCGCCACCGATCTCCCGCCGGAGGGCACCGCGGCCGCGGCGCCGAGAGCCGTCGAGATCCCGCAATCCTTCAAACACGAGCTGCTGCTCAAGAAGGCCGTCGAACTGTTCCACGCGCGCGGCTACCCGAACGTCAGCGTGGAGGACATCGCGGCGGCGGCCGACCTGTCGGCGGCCTCGGCCGTCTACCGCTACTACCGCAGCAAGGGCGATCTGCTGGCCGCGGCCTTCCGCCGGGCCGCGGATCGGGTGTCGGGCGCGATCGGTCCGGCGGTGGCGTCGTCGTCGAGTTCGGCCGAGGCACTGAGCAAACTGGTCGATCTGTATGTCGCGGGTTCCTTCGCCGAACGCGAACTGACCTTCGTCTACTACGCCGAATTCGGCCATGTCTCGGCCGATGAGCGCACCATGCTGCGCAATGTGCAGCGGCTCATCGTCGCCGAATGGGTGCGGTTGCTGGTGGCCGTGCGCACCGAACTGTCCGAGAGCGAGGCGCGCATTCTGGTGCAGGCCGCCTTCGGCCTGGTCGTCGACCTGGGCCGGGAGTTCGGCGACCATCCGTCGATCTGCCCGCAGCCCAGGGTGATCCGGCTGATGGAAACTACCCTGTTCGGTTCGTCTCCATCGGCGTGAACGGCGCGTAGTCGCGCACGCACCCGTTGTCCCACTCCCAGAGCGAGATCGGATCGACGGCGACGCCGCTCTGCAGAATGAGCCGCCAGCCACCGTCCTCCCGCTGCCAGATATCACCGTCGCGGTCCCAGTAGAGGCCGATGGTGTGCGGCTCGACCGTCTCAGTCCGGCTCATGGCGTTCCTCTCATAGCTACCCGTCAGCGATTGCGTGACGTCTGGCGGCCAAGCTCCGGCGCGCATGATCTGTGCGAGTACGGCCGCGTAGTCGTCGCTCTTGCTCATTACTGTCACCATTGGCAATCCCTGCGTAGCGGTCATACCGAAAAGTATTCGCCGCCACGCTTCCGGGACTCTTTCGTGGTGATTGGGCCTTGTCTTCTGGACAAATATATTTGCCAAACATTCGCGGATGCAGGAAGCGGAGTGCGCGAGTCGAATTCGCTCATCGGTTTCCGCCGAGTCGGGCCGTCGCGCGGTGGAATAATTGCTGCCTTATGGTCGAACCGCGGATTCAGGTACTCGGCCCGATCCAACTCAGCATCGAAGACCAAGCGGTTGGCTTGGGAGCCACCATGTTGCGGGCGGTGCTGGCCCGCCTGGTCGCCGCGGGCGGCCGCGCCGCCAGTGCCGACCGGCTCATCGACGATCTGTGGGAAGGCAATCCGCCGCCGACCGCGGTCTCGGTGCTCCAGGTCCACATTCACAATCTGCGCCGCCTGGTCGAACCCGACCGGCCACGCCGCGCGCCGTCGCGATTCCTGGTCTCGAAATCCTCCGGCTACGCACTCGAACTCCCGCCCGAATCCGTGGACGCCTGGCATTTCGAGGCGCTGCTGCATGATTACGAACGGCGGCTGCGCGCCCCCGGCACCCCCGATCCGCTTGAACGCCGCGGGCTGCTCGACGCCGCCCTGTCGTGCTGGAACGGCAGCGCCTACGAGGGACTGACCGGATTCGGCTGGGCCGCACAGGAGGCCGCCCGGCTCACCGATCTGCGGCTCACCGCCGCCGAAATGCGCGCCGCGGTGGAACTGGAACTGAATCGGCCCACCGAGGTAGCCATCGAACTGCGGACGCTGTTCGACGAACATCCCGAACGCGAGGAAATCGCGCGCCTGCTCGCCACCGCCCAATACCGCGCCGGGCAACAGGCGCAGGCCCTGGCCACGCTGCGGCACTCGCGCGAATATCTGGGCGCGGAATACGGCATCGACCCCAGCCCCGCGCTGCGCGAATTGGAAGTGGCGATCCTCAGCCACGCCGAAACCCTCGCGGGCGCGGGCGGACCGGTGGCGAGCGTGCCCGGCATCCGAATTCCCGCCGCTCCCAGCCAACCCGGCTACACCCGCGAACAGACCACGTTGCGCGAGACCGCGGCGCGAGCGAGCACCGGCCGCAAACTGCATATCGTGTGGCTGGCCGGTGAGGCCGGCGCGGGCAAGACCACCCTCGCCGAGGCGGTCCTGAGCCAACTCGCCGCCGGTTCCTGGACGGCCCTACGCGGCGGCTGCCCCGAAGTCGACGGCGCACCACCCGCCTGGGCCTGGGTGGAGATGCTCGCCGGGCTGGATCGGTCCATGGCCGAGAACCTGGCCAGCGCGGACGCTTTCGCGATCGCACGCACGGCGGTGACGCTCTGCACCGAGCGCACCGCGAACGGACCGCTCGTCCTGCTCATCGAGGACGCCCACCGCGCCGACACGGCGACCTTGCAGGTCCTCCGCCAGGTGGTGAACTGGCTGCGCGACCAGCCAGTACTCCTGCTCATCACCCTGCGTGGCTCGGAGGCGGGCCCCGGCCTGCACTCGACAGCCGCCGCCCTGGCACCCAACACCGCCGAATGGCTGCAGCTGACCGGCCTGGATCTGGAGGCCACCCGGCAGGCGGTGCTGGACGCCGGACTGCCCGAGATCTCCACCGAGGCACTGCAATCCCTGCACCGCCGCACCGCCGGCAACCCGCTGTTCGTCCGGGAGACCGCCAAACTCATGGCGGCCCAGCGCCTCGGCGGCGACGGCGACGAGGTGCCCGACTCCATCCGGGAACTCATCCGGACCCGGCTGCAACGCCTGTCCCCCGGCGTGGCCACCGTGCTCGGGCAACTCGCCATCTGGGGCGACGGCGTCGACTTGCGAATCCTGGCGCTGTCCACCGCGATCGGCGAGGACGAGCTGATCGATCTGCTCGCCGAGGCCGAGGTGGCCGCCCTGGTCCGCAGCGACCGCACCGGCCGCATCACCTTCGACCACGCCCTCATCCGGGACTCGGTCTACCTGGGCATCCCGCAGCTGCGCCGCAGCCGAATGCACTGGACCGCACTGCAATTGCTGCTGACCCACGCCGAGGACTTCCCCGGTCTGGCCCGCGACCCGGAAATGCTCGCCCACCACGCCGTGCTGGGCGCACGACCCGAAACCGCGGCACCCGCCATCGAATTCGCCCGGCAGGCGGCGGTGCGCAATACCGATCGCGGCATGGCCGCCGACACCGTGCGACTGTGGCAATCGGTCATCGAGTTGCACGAGCTGGCCGGACACGACGGCGAGCATGCCGCGCGCGCCGATCGGGTGGCGCTGGTGGAGGCGCACTGCGCTCTGGTCTCCGCCATGGCTTTTCAGGCCCGCTGGATCGAGGCGCGCCGGGTGCGCGAGCAGGCGGTGTCGGCGGCCCAGCAACTGGCCGACCCATCATCCGGAGCCGGTGCGGCGCATCGAGTTCCAGCAGGACGTCGTACCAGCTCAGCGGGAGACCGGTGGCGCGGCGCAGGGCGGCGTCGAGTTCGGGCACGAGTTTGGCATGCACTTGCAGCAGTGCTGACCAGGCGTGGACGGCCGGATGCGATCGGGGAGCGGGCACCCGGCCATTCTAACCAGTTGCGTGCGCCCGCACATAAGTAGTAGCGTGCACGCGCACACAGTTTCGTGCTCGGAAAGGAATTCCCATGACCGCACTCATCACCCGCGACGAACTGGTCCAGGAGATCGAGGCGGGCTCGGTGATCGTGCTCGACGCCCTGGGCGGCGAGTACTACGCCAAGGCTCATCTCCCCGGCGCCGTCGCCCTCGTCGAGGACGAGGTGGAAGCCCGTGCCCCGCAACTGCTCCCGGACCGCGCGGCGGCCATCGTCACCTACTGCTCCAATGCCGCGTGCGCGAACAGCCAGCACGTGGCCACCAAGCTCGAGCAGCTCGGCTACACGAACGTCCGCAAATACCGTGACGGCATTCAGGATTGGACCGACGCGGGCCTGCCCGTCGAAAGCTAATTGTCCCAGACAGATATAGGATGCGGTGGTTGGTTCGATCCACGACGAAGGGGCTCACCGATGAGCACGATCCAGCTGACCACACCCAACGGCACCATCGACGCCTTCGTGGCCACCCCGGCCGGGACCGATCCC
>NZ_JBSGBY010000350.1:0-8942 GCF_053601505.1 Nocardia sp. NPDC004722 | reverse complement strand
ACATCGGCCCGCGCACACCCCGCCCACGGCGGATGACCGACCGCGCGGTGGGCGGTCGCCTCTTACGGGAACGGGTCATACCTTGAATCTAACCCTTAGTGGTATTCAATCCGGCCTCCGCTCCGCCCCGGGCAGGTATCGGAGGCCATAAGCCGGTCGTTGAGCGTGTCCGCTACCGGCGGGGCGCGAGGGGGGTTACCCTGCTTGGCGTGATCCCCATGCGTCGTTGCTGCCGTCCAGGCTGCAAAAACCCGGCCGTTGCGACGCTGACCTATGTGTACTCCGACTCGATGGCGGTCGTCGGTCCGCTGGTCACGGTCGCGGAACCGCATTCCTGGGATCTGTGCGAGACCCACGCTTCCCGGATCACCGCGCCCAAGGGATGGGAGTTGGTCCGGCACGAGGGCGGGTTTTCCAGCTCGACTCCTGACGACGATGATCTCACCGCGCTCGCGGAAGCCGTCCGCGAGGCCGGATTGCGCCGTCGCGCACCGGAACCCGATCCGCGCGGCTACAGCGACTACGCCCCCGCCCCGCAGCGCCCGGCCCGCCCGGGGCGCACCGGCCGGAGAGGGCATCTACGCGTCCTACCGGATCCCCCGAACTGACGTCGCCCCGTGGGAGCGGTCAGGGGACATGGGCAGCACCGAATGCGACTCGTCGGCGTCAACTACTAGGGTGTCCCTTATGACAGTCGCCCGGTCCGCCGAGTCCGTTCAAGCAGTCATCAAGGCATACGACGTTCGCGGAGTGGTCGGCGAGCAGATCGACGCGGCCTTCGTCCGGGACGTCGCCGGATCCTTCGCCCGGCTGATGCGCGCCGAGGGCGCGCAGCGCATCGTCATCGGTCACGACATGCGCGACTCCTCACCGGAACTGGCCGCCGCCTTCGCCGACGGCGTGCTCGCTCAGGGCCTCGATGTGGTGCACATCGGCCTCGCCTCCACCGATGAGCTGTACTTCGCCTCCGGCCACCTCGACTGCCCCGGCGCCATGTTCACCGCCAGCCACAATCCGGCCAAGTACAACGGCATCAAGCTGTGCCGGGCCAAGGCGCTGCCGGTCGGGCAGGACACCGGTCTGGCCACCATCACCGAAGAGGTCATCGCCGGGGTTCCGGAGTTCGACGGCCCGCGTGGCACCGAAACCAAGACCGATCTCCTCCAGGCGTACGCGGACTTCCTCAACAAGCTCGTCGACCTGAGCACCTCGCGCCCGCTGCGCATCGCGGTGGACGCGGGCAACGGCATGGGCGGCTACACCGTGCCCGCCGTGCTGGGCACCCTGCCGCAGTTCACCATCGAGCCGCTCTACTTCGAGCTCGACGGCAACTTCCCCAATCACGAAGCCAATCCACTGGATCCGAAGAACCTGGTCGATCTGCAGGACTACGTCCGCAAGACCGGCGCGGACATCGGCCTGGCCTTCGACGGCGACGCCGACCGCTGCTTCGTGGTGGACGAGAAGGGCGACCCGGTCTCCCCCAGCGCCATCACCGGTCTGGTCGCCGAGCGCGAGCTGACCAAGGAGCCGGGCGCGACGGTCATCCACAACCTGATCACCTCGAAGGCCGTGCCCGAGTTGGTGACCGAGCTCGGCGGCACCCCGGTGCGCACCCGCGTCGGCCACTCGTTCATCAAGCAGCAGATGGCCGCCACCGGAGCGATCTTCGGCGGCGAGCACTCCGCGCACTACTACTTCCGCGACTTCTGGGGCGCCGACTCCGGCATGCTCGCGGCCCTGCACGTTTTGGCGGCTTTGGGCGAGAAGGACCGCCCGATGTCGGAATTGGCTTCCGCGTATGCAACATACGCGTCCTCCGGAGAGATCAACTCAACAGTGGCGGATGCCCAGGAGCGCACCCAAGCGATCCTCGAGGCGTTCGGCAAGCGAGCGAAATCGGTCGATCGGCTGGACGGTGTGACGGTGCAGCTGGCCGACGGCGCGTGGTTCAACCTGCGCGCCAGCAATACCGAACCGCTGCTGCGGCTCAATGTCGAGGCGCGATCGCAGGACGAAGTAGACGCACTCGTAACCGAGATCCTGAGCATCGTCCGCGCCTGACTGGAATAGTGGAATCACAGAGCTTGGATTCACCAGCGTCTGGTGACCCGATGAGGGGAGGTGGCAACGCCCGATGATCGCTGGGACACCGATATTCGATCTCGATGACGTCGCCTCGCTGGAGGCGGCCGACGCCGGCGGAGTGCTCCGTTCCGCGGCGTCCGGGGGAGCCCAGGTACGGGCGACCGCCGCGGCATTGGCCGAGGATGCCCTGTCTCGCCTGACCGATCTGCGCCCCCGCAGTCTGGTCCTGGTCTCGGGGAGCGGCCGCGCCAAGCGCGCCGCCGAACTCCTCATCGCCGCCCTCGGCGACAGCACCAGCATGCCGCTGGTGTCCGCGACGTCGATCCCGCCGTGGGTCGGCCCGCTGGACGTGGTGCTCGTCGCCGGTGACGACGCGGGCGATCCGCGCCTGGCCGAGGCGGTGGACCGAGCGCTTCGACGGGGTGCCGAAGTGGTCGTCGCCGCCCCCGACGAGGGCCCGATCCGGGCGGCCGCCGCCGGCCGCGCCACCATCCTCGCGCCACGGGTGCGGGTGCTCGACCACAACCGCATGCTGCGCTATCTCGCGGCCGGGCTGGCCGTGCTCACCACCATCGACCCGCATCGCACCGGGCCGCTGGTGCCCGAATTGAACGCGCTCGCAGACCTGCTCGACGAGGAGGCGCTGCGCGACGGCCCCACCTACGAGGCGTTCCACAATCCGGCCAAGACCCTGGCCACCCGTATGCAGCAGCGCAAGCGGGTGCTGCTGGCCGGTGATTCCGGGGCCGCCGGGGTGCTCGCCGCGCACGGCTCCGAGGTACTGCTGGCCGCGGCCGGGCAGATCGTCACCGGTGTCACGCTGCCGGAAGCCATTGCCGCGCACGGCCGACTGGTGTCGGCGGCGGGCGTGCCCGCGCCCGACTTCGATCCGCTCTTCCACGACGAGGAGCTCGACGGTCCGGCCCCGGTGGAGCAGGTGCGGATCTTCGTGCTGAGCGCCGATCCCGACGAGCTGGCCGTGCGCCGCCGCCTGGGCGTGTTCAGCGGCTCCGACGCCGGACTGGTGGACGCCGACCTGGTCACGGTGGACGCCGAGGTGGCGGGCGCCGCACCGGCCGCCGACGAGGGCGCCGCCGCGCCCACCCATCGCACCGAGCTGGAAAAGCTTGCGGTGCTGGCACTTCGGCTGGAGATGGCGGCCGCTTATCTTCGACTACTCGGTTCCCGCCCGGCCACCGGACCGGGACACTACGACGGGGGCAATTACTAGTGCACGGACTCGTTGGTGCGCTGCGTTCCTACGCTTGGGGTTCGCGCACCGCGCTCGCTCAGCTGTGCGGACGACCGGTTCCTTCCGCGCATCCGGAAGCGGAACTCTGGTTCGGCGCACACCCCGCGGATCCGGCGCGGGTACAGGTCAACGGCCACAGCGAATCCCTGCTGGAATTCGTCAGCGCCGACCCGCAGCGTGAACTCGGCACCGTCGCGGGCGAATTCGGCGGGCGGTTGCCGTTCCTGCTGAAGATCCTGGCCGCCGAGGAGCCGCTGTCGTTGCAGGCGCATCCCAGCACCGAACAGGCGCGGGCAGGTTTCGCCCGGGAGAACCAGAGCGGGATCGCCCTCGACTCGAAGCTGCGCAACTACCGCGACGAGAACCACAAGCCCGAACTCGTGGTGGCGCTCAACCGTTTCGAGGCGCTCGCCGGTTTCCGCGACCCGCGCCAGACCGTCCGGCTGCTCGAGGCCATCGACGTGCCGGAGCTGTCCCAGTACGCCGAACTGCTGGCCGCCCAGCCCGATTCGGCCGGGCTGCGCACGTTGTTCACCACCTGGATCGCGCTGCCGCAGGGCAGCCTGAGCACCCTGCTGCCCAAGGTCCTCGACGGCTGCGTGCGGTACCTGTCGGAGGCTCGGACCGGCAGCACCGGTAAGGAATTCGTGGCCGAGGTGCGTACCGCGCTCGAGCTGGCCGAGGCTTATCCCGGCGACGCGGGCGTGCTGGCGGCCCTGCTGCTCAACCGGATCACCCTGGAACCCGGCGAGGGCCTGTTCCTGGACGCGGGAAACCTGCACGCGTATCTGCGCGGCGTCGGCGTCGAGATCATGGCCAACTCCGACAATGTCTTGCGCGGCGGTCTCACCCCCAAGCACGTGGATGTACCGGAGCTGCTTCGGGTCCTGGACTTCGAGCCGCTGGAACTGCCGATCGTGGAGCCGGAAAGGGTGTCCGACACCGTGTTCCGCTATCACACCCCGGCCCCCGAATTCGGCCTCACCCGTTTCGAACTGGCCGACGGCTCGGATCCGACGCCGGTGGTGAAGTCCGGCCCGGTCATCGCGCTGGTCACGCACGGTCGGGTGAAGCTGATCCAGGGCCGTCACGATCTGATCGTGGAGTGCGGTCACGCCGCCTGGATCTCGGCCGCCGACGGCGGGATTCGCGCCGAGGCGATCGACGGCCCCGCGCAGTTGTTCTGTGCGGCGGTGGGCGAGGAGTGACCAGCGGACGGTAGGCTCTCCCGGTCTGAAGCACGTTTTACGGACAAAACGGACATCTCGGGAAAGGGCGGTCGCATTGTCTGCGGGCGGCGGTAAGAAGGCCATCCTGGCGGCGCTGAGCGCGAACGCCGGTATCGCGGTAGCCAAATTCGTCGGTGCGGCCATCACCGGATCGGCCTCCATGCTGGCCGAGGCGGTGCACTCGGTCGCCGACACCTCCAACCAGGGCCTGCTGCTGCTCGGCCAGCGCCGCGCGGAACAGGAAGCCGACCAGCTCCATCCCTTCGGCTACGGGCGCAACCGCTACTTCTACTCGTTCGTGGTCGCGCTGGTGATCTTCGCCCTCGGCTCGCTGTACGCGATCTGGGAAGGCATCCACAAGATCCAGCACCCCGAGGAACTGTCCAACCCGATCGTCGCCATCGCCATCCTCGGGCTGGCCATCGCGCTGGAGGGCTACAGCTTCACCACGGCCATGCGAGAGTCCGCGCCCCTCAAGGGAAACGCGAGCTGGTGGCGCTTCATCCGCAACTCGCGCAATCCGGAACTCCCGGTCGTGCTGCTGGAGGATTCCGGCGCCCTCATCGGCCTGGTCTTCGCCTTCGCGGCCATCAGCCTGACCATGATCACCGGCGACCCCATCTGGGACGGCGTCGGCACCCTGGCCATCGGAATCCTGCTGGGCGCCATCGCGATCATCCTCATCATCGAGATGCAGAGCCTGCTCATCGGCGAGGGCGCGACGCCCGAGGACGACCGCAAGATCCGCGCGGCCATGGTCGACCACGAGCACATCGACCGCGTCATCCACCTGCGCACCCAGTACCTGGGCCCCGAGGAGATGCTGGTGGCCGCAAAGGTTTCCGTGGTTCCCGGGCTGGAGATCGCCGATGTGGCGGCCGCCATCGACGGCGCCGAGTCGCGCATTCGCGAGGCCGTCCCGGTGGCGCGGGTCATCTACATCGAACCCGACCTCTACCGCACCCCCGCGGTGCACCCGTAGTCATCGGCAGGGCGGTCAGCGGTCGGCGAGGCGGACCACGAACCGCAGGCCCGACCAGGTGTCGTCGAGGGCGGCGACCTTGTTGTCCACCAGGCCGCGACCCAATCCGAAGTCCCGCACGGCGTTGTCACCGAGATCGGTGGCGACGCCGCTCGCCTTCTTGGGCCAGGCCACCCACAGCCCTCCGGCCGTCGCCAGCCGCTGCTGCCATCCGGGAAACCGCCGGATCATGCTCGCCCGATCGAGGCAGAAACCGACGATCACGTCGTACGGCCCGGCCCCGGCCCGCTGATGCACCTCGACCCCGCCCGGCAGCTCGCCCAGGGTGAATCCGTCGGGCGCGCCGGACACCAGCACCCGCGATTCGGCCTTGATCCCCAGCTTCCGTGCCAGGGGCGTGCCCGAGTATCCCGCCATGCGCGCAGCCTAGCCCGTGAGTGCGACCGTCGGGGATCGCGTCACAGCCGCCAGTGGTCGGTGAGCAGTTCGAGCGGATCGGTGGGCACGCCGAACTCGCGCCGCAGCGCGTGCCGGGCGGCGTAGTAGCCGTTCATGCCGTGCACACCCGGGCCCGGTGGCGTGGCCGACGAGCAGAGATACACGCCGGGCAGCGGGGTCGAGTACGGATTCCAGCGCGGCGCGGGCCGGAACACGGTCTGGCGCAAGGTCATCGCGCCCGCGGAGATGTCGCCGCCGACGTAGTTGGCATTGTGGGCGGGCATGGTGGCGGCGGTGCGGACATTGCTGGCCAGGATGAGGTCGCGGAAACCGGGAGCGAAGCGTTCGACCTGGGCGGTGACGGCTTCGGTCATGTCCCGGGTGGAGCCGTTGGGGACGTGTGTGTAGGTGTAGAGGGTGTGCTTGCCCGCGGGTGCGCGGGTGTCGTCGACGACGCCGGGCTGGATGGCGAGCACGTACGGGTTGTCGGCGAATCTGCCCGCGGCCACCGCCTTTTCGGCCGCCTGGGCCTCTGCCCGGGTTCCGACGAGGTGGAGGGTGCCCGCGCGGTCGCAGCCGTGTGCCTGCCACGGCACCGGTCCCGAGAGCGCGAAGTCGACCTTGCAGGCCGCGCCCCCGTACCGGAACTTGTCCAGCGCGAAGTCGTAGCGGGCCGGAAGCGTTGCGATGCGCTGGAATTCGGCCGGGGCCAGGTCGAGCAGCACCGCGCGGACGTCGGCGAAGTCGTCGAGCGAATCGACGCGATGCCCCGTGATGATCCGGCCGCCATGGGTTTTCAGGTCCTCGGCCATGGCGTCGATGATGGCCTGGCTGCCGCCCCGCGGCACCGGCCAGCCGTCGACATGGGCCAGCGTCCCGAGCAGCATCGACACGCCCGCCCCCGCGATGCTGCGCGGCGGCCGGATGGCATGCGCCGCAATGCCGGTCAGCATGGCCGGTGCGATCTCCTCCCGAAACCGCAGGTTCCACAACGGCGTCGACTGCTCGACCATGCGCCGTGCCGCCCGCAACTCGATGCCCGGATCGATGCGCAGCAGTCCGGTCGGATCGATGGGCAGATGCCGCAGGTCCGACATGATCAGCCCGACCAGGTCCTCCCACTTGCGCACCAGCGGCCCGAAAAACCTTTTCCACGAGCGCCCGTCGCGGCCCAGCCCGTCGACCGTGTGCTCGAGGTCCAGCCATGCCAGCCCCGCCCGCCCGCCGTCGAGCGGATGCGCGTACGACACCTGCGGCGTCAGCAGGTCGACCCCGTGCGCCTTCAGATCGAAGGCCCGGAAGAACGGCGACGCGATCGCCATGGGATGCGCTCCCGCGCACAGATCGTGGTGAAACCCCGGTAGCGTCACCTCCCCCGTCCGGCAGCCGCCCCCGATGCCGTCGGCGGCTTCGTACACCTCGACTTCGAGTCCCGCCCGCGCCAGGATCACCGCCGCCGCAAGCCCGTTGGGACCCGATCCGACCACCACAGCGTCAGCCATGGATCCAGACTAGGCCGGTGACAGCCTCACTCGCGGCAACCGTGGGATCGGTCACGACGATCGCTGGTCACTCCCCGTGCACCCACTGTGCGACCAGAATCTCCACTCGCTGGTCGCGAAAGTCGGGCCGCAGCCGGCCACCTCGATCCAAGGTCGCGAGCCCGTGCAGGGTGCTCCAGGCGACCTCGGTGAAGGTTTCGACATCGTGCGGCGGCGCGTAGGGGGCGAAGGTGAGCACCAGTTCCATGAACGCGTCCTTGAGCTGCTGCGGCGCGTCCGGCCCGAACTTCAGATCCGTGCGCAGCAGGAACAGGGCGTCGTAGAGCGCGGCGTTGTCGCGCGCGAAGGCGAGGTAGCCCTGGATGACCGCGCGCAGCGTCTGTTCCGGTCCGTCGGCGGCTTCCCGCAGCTCCCGGACGGCCGCGGCCAGCTCGCCCGCGCCTTCCAGGGCGACCGCGGACACGATGGCGTCCTTGCCCGCGAAGTGGCTGTACAGCACCGGCTGGCTGTACTCGATGCGGTCGGCGAGCTTGCGGATGGTGACCGCGTCCCAGCCGTCGGTCTCGGCGATCTCGCGGGCGGTGTCGACGATGCGCTGCCGTCGCTCGGTGCGCTCGCGTTCCTTGCGGGTCTGTATGGCGCTCATGACGAAAACTCTAGCACCGCTAGACAAGCTACCGATGTATGAGTTAGCGTTGCTTCATCAGTTAGCAGCGCTAGAAAATGGAGCACCGATAATGACCACCTCGCGCCTCACCTCCCGCATCGCCACCGCCCTCACCGTCGCCGGAGCGGGATTCATCGGCTATGTCGGCATCCGCTACATGACCGATCCCCAGGCCATGGCCCCCGGCTTCGGCTTCCGGAACTACCCCGCCGGGGAGGCCGCCGACTTCCTGAACGTCAAGGGCGTCCGCGATGTCATCTCCGGCCTGGTCCCCGTCGCCCTGCTCGTCGCCGGGCAGCGCAAGTCCGCGGGCATCGCCATGCTGGTGACGGCCCTCATCCCGACCGGCGACATGCTCTCCATCCTGCGCCACGACGGTTCGACCGCCACCGCGCTCGGCGTCCACGGCGTGACCGCCGCACTGGTCGCCGCCACCGGCCTGCTGCTGGTCAAAGAGCGGACCGCCGAAACCCGCGCCGTCACAGCATGACCCGCGTCACACCGCGATGAATTCCGGGGAGCCGTCGCGTCCTACCCTTCGACACCACGGACAAGGAGACAGACATGGCGACCACCAAGCCGCACGGACCCGCCTCGTATTTCCCGTCGATCGAGTCGAAATACGGCCGCACCGTGGATGACTGGTTCGCCGCCATGACCGCCACCGGCCTCACCGGTCAGAAGGATCTGGTGAACTGGCTGAAGACCGAACACGAGATGGGCCACGGCCATGCGACCGCGCTGGCGCAGTTCCATCTCAACCCCGGCAAGTGGGAACGCTGAG
>NZ_JBSGBY010000349.1:0-8945 GCF_053601505.1 Nocardia sp. NPDC004722 | reverse complement strand
GTTGGGCAGTGACGGCGGCTGCTCGGTCCGCGCCCCCGCCGCGCTGTGCGGGCTGGTGGGCGTCAAGCCCTCGATGGGCCGGGTGCCGGTGTATCCCGGTTGCCGCGACGAACGGTTTCCGGGCGTATCCGGCTGGGAGAGCATCGAACACATCGGCCCCCTGACCCGCACCGTCGCCGACGCGGCCCTGATGCTGTCGGTACTCGCCGGGCCCGACCCACGTGACCGGCACTCCATCCCCCGCGCGGACGTCGACTGGCTCGGCGCGGCCCGCGCGGGTGCCGAGCGCCCCGACACGGTCGCCGGACTCCGCGTGGCCGTCAGTCTCGATCTCGGCTATCTGCCTGTAGACCCGCAGGTTCGCGCGATCGTGGAGCGCGCCGTGCGAGACGTGGTGGGGGAGCGGCTGGGCTGCCACGTCGAAACCGTCGACCCCCGCTGGCCCGACCCGGCCGCCGCGTTCTCCGCGCTCATCATGGCCGAGACCGACCTCACCGGCATGCGGGCCATGGCCGACGCACACGGCGACCGCATGTCCCCCCACCTGGTCGCCTGGCTACGGCAGCCCTGGACCGCAACGGATTTCACCGACGCCAACATCACCCGCAAGACCGTCGTCAACGCCATGGCCCGCCTGATGCGTGACCACGACGTCCTCATCACCCCGACCACCGCCGTCCCCGCCTTCCCCGTCGACCTGCACGGCCCCGAAACCATCAACGGCACACCGGTTCCCGACTCATCCTGGCCCAGACCGCGCACCACACGGGTCACCTCCCCCGACGGGACGGGCCCGTGGGTGGCCACTACGAAATCCGGATCGATTCCACTCGACCACACATCGAACGCGCCCATAGCCGACCCCGCTTCCGTGTTCCGACCCGGCAACCCGCCTCCATGGCAACACACCCCCGAGGCCCTCGACAGTGCCGAAAGTCCCAAAACCGACCACTTTCAGGGAAAATTCTCCGACAAAAAATCATGGCGCGTTCACTGGTGTGGGAATTAGGGACCTTCGGCGGTATCTCCCTGGCGCGCCGCGAGTTACGTTGGCCCATACCACTCGCGCGCAGTACTCACGCGTCCACGACACCGATGAGCTTGGAGGCCGTCGTGATCAAAGTCTTCCTGGTCGACGATCACGAGATCGTCCGCCGTGGCCTGACCGATCTGCTCGAGGAGGATCCCGAACTGACCGTGGTCGGCGAGGCCGGCGACGTCGCCCAGGCGCTCGCCCGGATCCCGGCCTTACGCCCGGATGTCGCGGTGCTCGACGTGCGGCTGCCCGACGGCAACGGCATCGAACTGTGCCGGGATCTGCTGGCCGACATCGACGATCTGCGCTGCCTGATCCTCACCTCCTACACCGACGAACAGGCCATGATGGACGCCATCCTGGCCGGAGCCAGCGGGTACGTGGTCAAGGACATCAAGGGCATGGAACTGGCCAAGGCCATCAAGGAAGTCGGGGCGGGCCGCTCGCTGCTGGACAATCGCGCGGCCGCCGCCCTGATGGCGCGGCTGCGGCGCAGCACCGAATTCGACGGCCCGCTGGCCGGTTTGACCGATCAGGAACGCAAACTGCTCGATCTGCTCGGCGACGGCCTGACCAACCGGCAGATCGCCGAACGCATGTTCCTGGCCGAGAAGACCGTCAAGAACTACGTCTCCCGACTGCTGGCCAAACTGGGCATGGAACGCCGCACCCAGGCCGCCGTGCTGGCCTCGAAACTCCGTACGGGACAGTCACGTTCGGCATGACAACCTTCCGGCAACCCCGGACGGCATAGACTTCCCCTGCCGTGTCGCATCCGCCGGACCGCAGGACAACAATGCACGACATTCCCCGCACCGGCCCGTACTCGGTGCGTGAAACGCTGTCGCAACTGCGATTACGCGAATTGCTCACCGAGGTCAAGGATCGGGTCGAACAGATCATCGATGCGCGTGACCGCATCGACGGGCTGGTCGAGGCCATGCTCACGGTCACCTCCGGGCTGGATCTGGACCAGACGCTGAGCACCATCGTGCGGGCGGCCACCATCCTCGTCGACGCCCGCTACGGGGCGCTCGCGGTGCGCGGGCACGAGAAACAGCTCAACCAGTTCATCTTTCACGGCATCGACGAACAGACCCGGGTGCTGATCGGGGATCTGCCCGAGGGGCACGGGGTGCTCGGACTGCTACTGGACAAGCCCGAACCGCTGCGCCTGGACGACGTGGCCCGCCACCCCGCCGCGATCGGCTTCCCCGAGCACCATCCGATCATGCGCACCCTGCTGGGCATGCCGGTCCGCATCCGCGGCGAGGTCTTCGGAAACCTGTATCTCGCCGATAAATCCGGCGGGCACCCCTTCACCGAGGACGACGAGGTGCTGCTGCAGGCGCTCGCCGCCGCGGCCGGTATCGCCGTCGACAATGCCCGGCTCTACGAGCAGGCCCGCACCCGGCAGGCGTGGATCGAGGCCACCCGCGATATCGCCACCGAATTCCTCGCCGACACCGAGCCCAGCAAGGTGCTCGCCCACGTGGTCGAGCACGCGCGTGAGCTGACCGCCTCGCAGCGGGCGCTGCTGGCGGTGGTCGATCCCGACGATCTGCCCGAGCAGGTCGCGGAACTCGTTGTCGCGCAATGGTCCGTCCCCGGCGAGACGTCGCCGTCGGCCAAGTCCGCGAAGTCCAAGAAGTCCACGCCGGCCCGGCAGGTGGTGCGCGCCACCGACACCGCCGTCGGCAAGGCGCTCACCACCCGCACCCCGCTGCGTTTCGACGACGCCCGCCACATCGATCTGGGCCTGCCCACCCCCTGGGTCGGGCCCGCGCTGGTGCTGCCGCTGCACACCCCCGATTCCACGCTCGGCGTGCTGATCACCCTGCGCTCGGCCGAATCCGCGCCCTACACCGGCGAACTGATGGAGTTGATCGCCGCCTTCACCGATCAGGCCGCGCTGGCCATGCAATTGGCGGTGGCGCAGCGGCGTATGCGCGAACTCGACATCCTCACCGACCGCGACCGCATCGCCCGCGACCTGCACGACCATGTCATCCAGCGACTGTTCGCCATCGGCCTGTCGCTGCAGGGCACCGTGCCGCGCGCCCGGATACCCGAAGTGCAGCAACGGCTTGCCGACGCCATCAACGATCTGCAGGACGTGGTGGAGGAGATCCGCACCTCCATCTTCGACCTGCACGGCGGCGACGGGCACAGCACCCGGCTGCGCCAGCGCCTGGAACGCGCGATCAAACAGCAGACCACCGCCACCGACATCCGGGCCCTCATGCACGTCACCGGGCCGCTGTCGGTGGTCGAACCCGCGCTCGCCGATCACGCGGAAGCCGTTGTGCGCGAAGCAGTCTCGAACGCCGTCCGCCACTCCGGCGCGGACACCATCACCATCGACATCGGCGTCGCCGACGACCTCACCATCGTCGTCGCCGACAACGGCTGCGGCATCCCCGACGGCATCACCCCCAGCGGCCTCACCAACCTGGCCCGCCGCGCCGAACAATCCGGCGGCAGCTTGGCGGTGTATCCCCGCCGCGCCAAGAACGGCGCGGAGAACGGCAACGGCGACGACAACGCGAACGGCACCAGCACCGGCACTAAACTGCACTGGTCCGTGCCACTGCACTGAATCCGTTTGGTCGGGGATCCGTTCGTCGAGGACCCGCTGCACCGCCGTAATGACGGAGGTGGGTCAGCCGATCGGGCCGAGGACCACGGCGGAGTTGTGGCCGCCCATGCCGAGGGCGGTTTTGACGGTGATGCCCTCGACGCCCTGCTGGACGCCGTCCACCAGGCGTGCGTGGGCGGGGGCGACGATCGGGGCGGAGACCAGGATGTCGCGGTCGTAACCGAGTGCGGCGGCGGCCAATTCGACGCCCGCCGAGGCGGCCTGGCAGTGCCCGGCCAGCGGCTTGAGGGCCACCACCTGGGGTCTGTCGTCGAAAAGCTGTGCCAGCAGGGTGGTCTCGGCGGCGTCGCACTGGGCGGTGCCGGAGCCGTGGGTGTTGAGGTAGGCGACCTCGTCGGGGCGGACGTCGGCGCTGGCCAGGGCGCGGCGCACGCATTCGAAGATCTGCTCGTAGGACGGTTCGACCGAGATCACATGGTGGCCGTCATTGGACATACCGCCGCCGAGCACCGCGGCGTACGGGTTGTCGGCTTCGCGGGTGACCACGAATCCCACCGACGCCTCGCCGAAGCCGAAGCCGCGGCTGCCCTCCTGGAACGGGCGGCAGGCGTCGAGCGGGTCGGTGTCGTCGACGGCCGCGCCCAGCCCGACGAACGGCTGCACCATTTCCGGAATGGCGGACATATCGGTCGCGACCACCAGGACGTCGTCGACGATCCCCTGGGCCATCCACATCTGCGCGGTGATCATCGCCACGTTCGACGAGGAGCAGGCGGCGGTCACATTCATGGCCGGGCCGTGAAACCCGAACTCGGTCATCAGCATCGACACCGGGGTCGAGGGAAGTAATCGCAGATAGTCGCGGGAACGCCGCTGCCCGCCGTCGACGGTGTAGAAGTCCCGCCACTCGTAGACGTTGCCGAGCACGATGGCGTGCAGCAGGCCGACCGTGCGCCCGGGCCGCCAGCCGCGCTCGTGCGCATCGCCGACCGCCTCGCGCGCCGCGCCCATGATCGCGCGCAGATACCGGCTGTCCGGCAAGTCCGGATCGCCACCTTCCGGCACGCGGGCAACCCATCCGTTGCGATCGCGATCGGGCCCGTACCCTGGAAAGAGCCGGGCGGCGGGTTTGCCGCTCAGCAAACCCTCCCAGAGGGTTTCACGGCCCCAGCCGTACCCGGTGACGGCGCCGATTCCGGCAATCGTCATATGATCTTGATGCCGACCTGTGGTCTCGGGTTCGCGGATGGTGCCAGGCATTTGCATCGCTCCTTTCGGGACACTGCCCGTAATGATCACCAATCTCGGGCCGATGCTGTGCAGGACTGTGATTCATTCAATACCGCTGAGAACGTGCACTAGCAACTTTTCAGATAACGAGTAGGGTGCCGTGCTCCAGCGACGTGTTGCAACGACGAGCAGGGGGTGCAAGAAGTGGCGGGTAACGATCGGGCGAACGACCCGGCCGATGCCGAACAGCTGGCCCAGCGGTACCGATCCCTCGTCGACTACAGCCCCGACGGGGTCGTGGTCCACGAGCGCGGCACCGTCGTCTACGCCAATCCGGCGATGCTGCGCCTACTCGTGGCCGACGCCCCCGAGGACGTCGTAGGGCAGCCGGTCATGGACTTCGTGCAACCCGATTCCGTCGCCCCCATGCTCGAGCGCATCCGCCGCCTCACCATCGCCGGGACCGCGTCGGTTCCCACCGAGATGACCCTGCGCCGCTGCGACGGCGGCAGCGTGGACGTCGAGACCGTCTCGGTGCTCACCGCCTGGCACGAGCACCTCGCCTATCAGGTGGTCGTGCACGACCTCACCGCGCAGCGCGCCGCCGAGGCCGCCGCCGCCCGCGCCGAGCAGTTCTTCACCACCGTGGTGTCGCAGCTCGAGGAGGGCGTGGTGGTGATCGACAAGGACGGGCGCATCGAATCGGCGAATCCGGCCGCGCGCCGCATCTTCGGCTACGACGCCGACGATCTGGTCGGCACCCACATCTACGACATCCCGCTGTGCCTGCTCGACGCCAACGCCCAGCCCATGCCCACGTCCTGGTATCCGGTCATCCGGACGCTGGCGACCGGGGAGATCGTGACCCGCTTCGTGTTCGGGCTCGACCGCCCCGACGGGCAGCGGCGTTGGCTCTCCGCGAACAGCCGCCTGCTCAATCCGGACGATCCGGAATCGGCGGCCGTGTCCTCGTTCAACGACATCACCGAATTCCGGGCCAGCCGAAGGCAATTGGAATACCAGGCCACCCACGATCCGCTGACCGGGCTGGCCAATCGGGCGCTCGTGCTCTCGCGGCTGTCGGCGGCGCTGGGCACCAGCGAGAACCTGCCGGTGTCGAGCGTGCTGTTCATCGACCTGGACGGGTTCAAGGCGATCAACGACGGCCTCGGGCACGCCATCGGCGACACCGTGCTGCAGATCGTGGCGCAACGCCTGCAGCGCGGGCTGCGCGCCGACGACATCGTGGGCCGCATCGGCGGCGACGAATTCCTGGTGCTGCTGTCCGGGCGCACCCTGGGCGACGACCTCGAGACGCTGATCGCGCGGCTGCGCCAGACCATGGCCGAGCCGATCATCGCGCGCGGGCACCGCATCCAGGTAGACGCCTCCATCGGCGTCACCCACCTGCACGCCGGGGACGGCCGCACCCCCGAAGCCGTGCTGCACGACGCCGATCTGGCCATGTACCGGGCCAAGGCGACCGATCACCAGAGCACCACGCTGAGCCGCCGCAGCGACAGCACCCACGCTTCCTGAGCTCCTCGTCACGTTAACCAGCCGGTACGGCACGCGTGGCAATCGGGAACTAAACTCGATAACTCTGTTCTCGATGCTTCGCGTGCCGCGCCCGTGCCGGCAGACGTGGTGAACAAGGAGTTCCGTTTTGCCCGACCTCACCGAGGAGCGTTCCGTGTCAGAAGCCGCCAACGCGGTATCCCCGGACATGGAGCGCGAGCAGCAGTACCTCACGAAGCTTTACGAACAGCTCGACGGCATGCGCGCCTACGCCCAGCGGCGGCTGCGCACCGTACTGCTGGAGACCGGCGGCACCCCGCAGGCGCGCACCGAACGCGAGTCGTTCACGCAGCTGTACTCCGAGGATCTCGCCAAATACGATGCCGCCGAACACGGCCTATGCTTCGGCCGCATCGACCTCGCCGACGACGGCAGCGGCGAACAGACCGGTGACGGCGAACTGCGCTACATCGGCCGCATCGGCATCCTCGACGAGAGCGCCGATTACGAGACGCTGCTGTTGGATTGGCGCGCGCCCATGGCCCGCCCGTTCTACCTGGCCACCACCGCCGCGCCCGACGGCGTGACCCGGCGTCGCCACATCCGTTCACGCAACCGCACCGTCACCGCGATCAACGACGAGTACCTGGACCTGGATGCCGCCCGCCGCGACGGCGTGATCGGCGGCGACGGCGGCGTCGGCAGCGAGAGCGCGCTGCTGGCCGCGCTCAATGCCGCGCGCACCGGGCACATGAACGACATCGTCGAAACCATTCAGCACGAGCAGGACGCCATCATTCGCTCCGAGCACAAGAGCGTGCTCGTGGTGCAGGGCGGGCCCGGCACCGGCAAGACCGCGGTGGCGCTGCACCGCGCGGCGTATCTGCTGTACACCTACCGTCAGCAGCTGGACAAGGCCGGCGTGCTGATCATCGGCCCGAACTCCACCTTCCTCGACTACATCGGCCAGGTGCTGCCGTCGCTGGGCGAGACCGGCGTGCTGCTGTCGACCATCGGCGACCTGTACCCGGGAGTGCGCGCGACACTGGAGGATTCGCTGCGCGCCGGGGAGCTCAAGGGTTCGCTCGCCATGCTCGAGGTGCTCAAGAAGGCGGTGCGCGACTGGCAGGAGGTGCCGCGCGAGCCGATCCGGCTCTACTTCGACGGGCATCAACTGGAATTGAACCGCCAGATCGCCACCAAGGCCCGCGGCCGCGCCCGCTCCTCGCGCCGTGCGCACAATCTCGCGCGGCCGATCTTCGCCGCCGGGGTGGTGGACGCGCTCACCGATCAGCTGGCCGCGGCCATCGGCGCGAACCCGCTGGGCGGGCGAAACCTGTTGAGCCAGACCGATCTCACCGAGATCCGCGACGAGATGCGCGCCGACCCGGAGATCCAGCGCGCCATCGCCGGGCTGTGGCCGATCCTCACCCCGCAGGAGGTGCTGGGCGGGCTGTGGGCCGACCCGCGGCGGCTGGGTAACGCCGCCGGGCAGCTCAGCGCCGCCGACCGCGCCGAGCTGTACCGCTCCGACAGCGGCGAGTTCAGTGCCGCTGACGCCCCGCTGCTCGACGAACTGGCCGAATTGCTCGGCATCGACGACAGCGAGGAGCGTGAGCGTTCCCGCCGCCGCTGGCGCGCGCAGCTGGCCGAGGCGCAGGACGCCCTGGACATCCTGACCGGTTCCGCGCCACAGGATCTCGAGGATGACCTCGACCCGGAACTGCTCATGGCCTACGACCTCATCGACGCCTCCCAGCTGGCCGAACGCCAGCAGGTGCGGACCCGGCAGACCACCGCCGAACGCGCCGCGGGCGACCGCACCTGGACCTACGGGCACGTCATCGTGGATGAGGCGCAAGAGCTTTCGGAGATGGCGTGGCGAATGGTCATGCGCCGCATCCCCAATCGCTGGATCACCGCCGTCGGCGATGTGGCGCAGACCGGCGACCCGGCGGGCGCGTCCTCGTGGCAGCAGGTGCTGGAACCCTATGTGGCCAAACGCTGGAAGCTGACCGAGCTGACCGTCAACTACCGCACGCCCTCGGAGATCATGGCGGTGGCGGGCGACGTGCTGGCCGCCATCGACCCGGCCGCGCCGTCGCCGCGCTCGGTGCGCGACTCCGGCTTCGCGCCCGCCGCCGTGCGGGTGGCGTCCACCGAACTGGCGGACGAGATCAAGCGGCTGATCGCCGCCGAGGCCGAACAGCCGGGCACCACGGCGGTCATCGTGCCGCACGATGTGGCCCCGGAACTCGCTCACCTGAGCGATGATTCGGTGCGCGTGCTCACCGTCCACGATGTGAAGGGCCTGGAGTTCGACGCGGTCATCCTCGCCGAGCCGCACCGGATCTTGACCGAGTCGCCCCGCGGCCTCAACGACCTGTACGTCGCCCTCACCCGCGCCACCCAGCGCCTGGCCGTCGTGCACTCGGAGGATCTGCCCGAGGTGCTGCACCGGCTCAGCTGACCAGTCGTCGAACAACGAAGCGGGGGGGGGCCCGGGTGGGGGGGCGGGGGGGGGGGGTTGGGGGGGGGGGGGGGGGGGGCCCCGAGGGTAAC
>NZ_JBSGBY010000348.1:0-8948 GCF_053601505.1 Nocardia sp. NPDC004722 | reverse complement strand
GGACCAAGCCCAGTCCGGCCGGGATGAGGAACGCGGCGGTCGCGCCCTGCAGGAAACGCCCGGCGATGAGCCAGTCCGCACCCGGCGCGAGCGCGCACAGCAGCGAGGTGAGCGCGAACCCGGCCAGCGCGGTGAGGAATACCCGTCCGCGCCCGAGGGCGTCGGCCAACTGTCCGGCCGGAGTGAGCAGGGCGGCGAAGGCGACGGCGTAGCCGCTGACGATCCAGGTGAGCGTGGTGGGCGCGGTGGCGGGGAACTCGCGGGTGATGGCGGGGAAGGCGATGTTCACCACCGACAGGTCGAGGAAGGACATGAACGCCGCCCCCGACGCGACCAACAGCGCCAATCGCGCGGAGGCGGAGGTGGCCGGGGCGGATGTGGTTGCGGTCGAAGGGGATTCGGCGGTGTCGGCCCGAGCGGTCGGCGGGACCGGGTCGGGGGGTGCGGGCTGGGGGTGGGTGGTTTCGGTCATCGGGGTGCTCTCTGCGGGGTTCGGATCTCGGTAGGGGTGAGAGGAAACGGAATCAAACTGCACGCACGATCGTTCGTATTGTTGAAAAGTACGACCGATCGTGCGTTTATGCAACCGTTGATGCCAAGATGGAGAGGTGGACGAACCTGTGCAGCCTGCCGAGCAGGAGATATCCGATCAGCGACTGCTGAAGGGCGCGCGCGCCCGGGCGACGATCGCGCGCCACGCCGCCGAGGTGGCCTCCGTGGAGGGCCTGACCGGATTGAGTCTCGGTCGGCTCGCGGGGGATCTGGGCGTCAGCAAGTCCGGGGTGGCGACGCTGTTCGGCACCAAGGAGAAGTTGCAGCTCGCCGCCGTGCAATCGGCGCGGGAGATGTTCATCGACATCGTGATCCGCCCCGCCTACGACCGCGAGCGTGGGATGCCGCGGCTACGCGCGATGGTGGAGAACTGGTTCGCCTACATCGGTGAGCCGATGCTGCCGGGCGGCTGTTTCCGCGGCCAGAGCGTCCCCGAGTTCGACAGCCGCCCCGGTCCGGTGCGCGACGCGCTCGCCGCCGACCGCGACGACTGGTTCGCGGTGCTGGAGAAGGAGATCGTCCGCGCCCAGGAGCAGGGATTCCTGGCCGGGCTGGATCCGCATGCGGTGGCCTTCCAGCTCGACGCTCTCGTCGGCGCCGCCAATACCGCCACCCGCATGGGCGACGAGTCGGCGCTGGGTTTGGCCCGCACCCTGGTCGACGGCCTGCTCGGCGCGACGGACTGACGCCGCCCGCGCGCTACTGCGAGGCCGTCTGCGCGCGCTGACCGGCGCGATGCCGAATCGATTCCCGCGCTGCAATTCTGCACGGCGTGCGTGAATGCAGTTCGGTCGCAGTCGGTTTCACGTGGAGCAATCCGTCAGCGTGTCTCAGGCCGGGCGTGGCGCGTACATGATGAGCGCGACCCCGGCCAGGCACACCAGTGCGCCGGTGACGTCCCAGCGGTCGGGCCGGAATCCGTCCAAAACCATTGCCCACAACAGGGATCCGGCCACGAACACCCCGCCGTAGGCGGCGAGGATGCGCCCGAAGTGGGCGTCGGGCTGCAAGGTGGCGACGAACCCGTAGAACCCGAGCGCGACCACCCCGGCCCCCATCCACGCCCAGCCACGATGCTCGCGCACCCCTTGCCAGATCAGCCAGGCGCCACCGATTTCGGCGACGGCCGCCAGCCCGAACAGCAGAATCGATCGCAGCACGGTCATGATCGACACCCTAGGGTTCGCGGCGGCCTCGCGCCTGTCGGCCCTGCCGTATCACGGCTGTCCGCCGCGTCGCGCCCGCCCGCCGCGCCCGCGTACCCGGTCGGACCGCCCCCCTCCGCGCTCCGACCGGAGACCCTCACCGTTGGGCCGCGACGCTGTCGAACAGCTGCTGACCGAGGTAGCCGCCCGGCCCGGGCACCCCGGGCGGGATGGCGAAGACCGCGGACCCGACCGGAATCGTCCACTGGTTGAGCGCGTCGAATTCGGCCAAACGCTGCTGCACGGGCAGGTATTGGGCGTCGATGTCGCGCTGGAACGACGCGAACAGCAACCCCGAGTTGGAGACGTGCCCGGGGGCGGGCGCGTCGTCGTAGTTGTAGCCGCGGCGCAGGAACCGTTCCCCGTCATGTGCGTGATGGGCGCGGGCGATGTGGGAGGACGGCGGGATCTTCGGGATGCCGTACTGATCGACGGCGGCGAAGTCGGGTTCGTCGAATTCCGTTGTGCCCGACAGGGGTGCGCCCTCGGCGACGGTGCGGCCGACGGTGATGGCGCGCCCGTCGGCGTCGAGTTCGTCCCAGGTCTCGAGGTTCATGGCGATGCGCCGCAACACCATCGAGGTGCCCCCGGCCAGCCACGGCCGCGCGGCCCCGTCGTCCCACACCAGGCGTTCGAAATCCGGGGTGCCGGGGGCGATGTTGACGGTGCCGTCCACCGAGCCCATGAGATTGCGCATGGTCTGCCCGCGCGCGGCATTGCGGAATCCGCGCTGCACCCACCGCACCGAGACCAGCGATTTCACGTGCTTGGACAGCACGCGTACCGCGTGCGCGACGGTGGTCGCCTCCTCGGCGCACACCTGCACCACCAGGTCCCCGTCGCACCAGGCGGGATCGAGCCTGTCGATGGTGAACGGCGGCAACGGTTTCAGCCAGGCCGGGCGGTGGTCATCGAGCCCGGCGACGGTGAACAGGCGCGGCCCGAACCCGACGGTGACGGTGAGCCGGGCCGGGCGCGCGGCCAGTTCCGGTTCGGTGTCGGCGAGCGCGGGCGCGCCGCGGGTGAGGCGGGCCGCGTCGTCGGTCCAGATCTTCAGCAGCCCGATCACATCGTCGCGTCCGGCGCCCGCGACCAGGTCGTAGCCGACGAACGCCGCGTGCAAGGGCGGCTCGGTGGCGATCCCGGCCTGATGGGCGCCGTAGAAGTCGACGGTGTCGAGTCCGGGGTCGCGGTCATGGGTGCGGTGGCCGAGTTCGGCCGCGCCCCAACCGAGCCCGGCGGCCCCGGCCGCGCCCGCCACGACGGCCGAGCCGCCCAGCAACCGCCGCCGCGAGAGGGCCGGTCGGCGCGGGTCAGCCACCGTGGGTGGCGTTTTCGCCGGAGGGCTGATAGTTCTCCTTGCCGCCGGCGAAGTCACGCACCTGCGCGGTGACGGTGGTGGTGGAACCGTCGGAGAAGGTCAGAGTGATGGGGGTTTCCGAGCCGGTGCGCAGCGGCGCGTTGAGCCCCATGAACATGAGGTGGTCGCCGCCGGGCTGCAGGGTGGCCTTGCCGTGGGCGGGGATGACCAGGCCGCCGGGCTTGGGGCGCATGGTCTTCTCGCCAGCGCCGTCGGGGGCGGTCTCGTGGATTTCGACGGTCGCCGACGCGGGGCTGGTGGCGGCCACCAGGTTGACCGGCTTGTCGGAGTTGTTGGTGAAGGTGCCGAAGGCGGCGGACATGCCGCTGTCGGCGGCCTTGATCCACTGATCCGACATGCTGACCGCCTCGGCGGCCTTGGCGGGAGCGTCCGAGGCGGTCTGCGAGTTGGAGCAGGCGACGGGCAACAGGGCGAGGGTGCTGATGGCGGCGGCCGCGCCGAGACGGCGGGCGAAGCCGCCGGTGCGCAGGCGGAAGGTGTGGCAGCGGGGCATCTGGGACATGGGAGGTCTCCATCTGTCGGTGAGGGGGGAGCATCCGGTGCACGGCGAAACCTGGTGTGCGCGGCGAACTGTCGTGCGCAGGGCACGGTCGTGCGAAAGGCACTGTCGTGCGCAGGGGTCGACCACATCGAGGTCGTGCGGTGCCGCGGTGTCAGGCCGGAGCGAAGAAGAAGGCAGGTGCGGCGGGCGCGGGCGGACCGCGGCGGCCGATGCCGGGACTGACCAGCAGGCGGCGCGCTTCGGCGCGATCGTCTCCCGGGCGCGCGGTCGTGCGGAACGCCGGTGGCGCGGGTGTGGAGGCCAGCGCCAGGATGAACCGCCGCACACTGGTGACGGCCCGGCGCAGGCCCGCCTCGGCGGCGCGAATGGCCAACGCGCCCACCGGGATCGCGATCAGGTGCGCGGCCAGCATCGACGGCGAGGACAGCTGATGGTGATGGCCGGGCGCCATCGACAGCGCCCCGTGCCCGACCGACTGGCCGACGGCCAGCAGGGCCATCGTTCCGGCGAGCCCGTAGCGGGGGCGCAGCGAGGCTACCACCACCCCGATGAGCGTGCAGGCGGCCAGCAGCAGGGTCAGCGCCGAGCTGTCCGCTGTCCCGCCGCCGAGTCCGTGCGCGAGGATCGCCACCGCGCCCGAGGCCGCACCGACCGCGGCGCCACGCAGGCGTGCGGTGAGATCGGTCGGTGAGCGCACCGGGACATGCTACGACGTCGTGTCGGAGAGGACGTTTCCAGGTGGTACGACCGGCCGTGCGGGCGCGTCTGCACAGGATCTTCACATTCGGTGCGAACCATCTCCACGACGGTTGCCTAGTGTCAGCGGCATGGAAACCAGTCCGAGGAGCCCGCGCCGGATCCTGGTGGTCGAGGACGAGCCGACCATCGCCGAATCCATCGCCGCCCGGCTGCGCGCGGAGGGCTACACGGTCGACCTCGCGCATGACGGGCCCGCCGCGGTCGAGGCCGAGGCGGCCGGGGACCCGGATCTGGTGGTGCTGGATGTGATGCTGCCCGGTTTCGACGGCCTCGAGGTGTGCCGGCGTATTCAGGCGCGCCGCCCGGTGCCGGTGCTCATGCTCACCGCCCGCACCGACGAGACCGACATGCTCGTCGGACTCGGTGTCGGCGCCGACGACTATCTGACCAAACCGTTCTCGATGCGGGTGCTCACCGCCCGCGTGCACGCCCTGCTGCGGCGTATCGAACGCAGCGCCGCCCCCGGCTCCACCCTCGTTGTCGGTGATCTGCGCATCGACACCGATCAGCGCCGCGTCTGGCGCGCCGACGCCGAAACCCAGCTCACCCCACTGGAATTCGAGCTGCTGGTGCATCTGGCGCGCCGCCCGCGCACCGTCCTGGCACGCGAACGACTACTCAGCGAGATCTGGGGCTGGGCCGACGCCTCGGGCACCCGCGCGGTCGACTCCCACATCAAGGCGTTGCGCCGTAAACTCGGCGCGGACCTGATCCGCACGGTGCACGGGGTCGGCTACGCGCTGGAGGCGCGATGAGCGCCGGGCACGCCGGACGCGTCGGTGGCACGGGAAGTGCCGGGGATGCGGGAAGTTCCGCGGCCACGAGGAAGGCTGGGGCGGTGCTGCGCGCGGGGCTTGGTCGGGTGGCGGGGATGATGCCGCGGCCGTTGGATCGGGTGCCGTGGATCAAGTTGAAGCTGGCGATCCTGCTGGTCACTTCGGGGGCGGTGGCGTTCGGGTTCTTCGCGTATCAGATCGGGTGGCTGCCGCAGAAGACCACGATCGCGGCCACGGTGCTGGCGTTGATTCTCTCGCAGGTGCTCGCGCACGGGATGACGCTGCCGTTGCGGGAGATGACGGCGGCGGCCAAAGGCATGGCGCAGGGCGATTATTCGCGCCGGGTGCGCGCGACCTCGCGTGATGAGGTGGGGCAGTTGGCGGTGGCGTTCAATCAGATGGCCGCCGATCTCGCCGCCGCCGACGCGCAGCGGCGCGAGTTCATCGCCAATGTGTCGCACGAATTGCGTACGCCGATCACGGCGTTGGGGGCGGTGCTGGAGAACCTGGTCGACGGGGTCGCCCAGCCCGATCCGGCCACCCTGCGCACCGCGCTCGCGCAGACCGAACGGCTCAGCGCGCTGGTGTCGGAGTTGCTGGCGCTGTCGAGTGTGGAAGCCGGTGCGGTGTCGCTGGATCGGGAGCCGGTGCCGGTGGCGCCGCTGCTGAAGGAGGTGGTCGCGGAGGCGGAGGTGATGGCCGCCGCGGTCGAACGCCCGGTCCGCTTCACCATCGCGATCGGCACTCCCGGCCTGGTCGTCTACGCCGACCGCGCCCGCCTGCACCAGGTGCTGCTCAACCTGCTCGACAACGCCACCCGGCACGGGCCCGCGCACGGCGAGGTCCGGTTGTTCGCGCACGCCGAACGTGGCCACACCGTGCTGGAGGTCGCCGACGACGGCCCCGGCATTCCGGTCGCCGACCGTGCCCGCGTCTTCGAACGTTTCACCCGCGGCGGCCGGGCCACCGGCGGCGGCACCGGCCTGGGCCTGGCCATCGCCCGCTGGATCGTCGACCTGCACGGCGGCACCATCGCCGTCGCCGACCCGGGCTCCCGCATCCGCGTCACCCTCCCCACTCCCTAGACCTTCTCCCCATCCGTCACCCGGCGCGCCCCGCGCTCCCGGGACGGTCCCGCACACCCATCGGAGGCTCCGCCATGCCCGAAAACCCCGAAACACAGCCCAGATTTCCTGATCCCAGCCCCGAAGATCCGGCGCTGAAGGCCGATAGCCCGGCGACGCCGCCCGAAAGCCCCTCCGCCGCAGCGACTTCTGACGCGGAGGCGTCTGACGCCGCCGCTGTTCAGGCCGACGGCGAGTTCGCCCCCGCGCCCGCTGGAGCGTGGCCCGCCCCGCCGGTGGCGCGTGACCCGCAGACCTCGTACGCGGCGTATCTCGCCGAGCGGTCGGCCGCGCGACCCCAGCCGACCGCTGACTACCCGAGTGCGCCTCGCCCGCCGTACATTCCGCGCGCGGACCTGGTGTCGCTGCCGGGCGGGCTGCTGGCGGCGACAGTGGGCAGCGGGGTGGCCGCTGCGGTGCTGGTCCCGGTCGATCGTCCCGGCGTCGGCTGGCTGCTCGCGGGCCTGACCGTCGCGGGCGCTGTGTACACGGTCGATCGTGCCGCCCGCCGCCGGATCGTCACGCGGACTGACCACGACGCCGTGTCAGGCTCCGACAGCCCGACCGAATCCGACACGCGTACAACGGGTTCGGCTTCTCGCCACGGCGTCGGGGGGGGGGGGCGGGGGCGGGGGGGGGCGCGGCGCCCCCGCAGGGCGGCACCGGTCGAGGGGTCCGGTGCCGCCACGACGAAGCGCTCGGGTTCGCGCCGGTTGAGGTGGGAGCGGGCCTGGTGGGCCGTGTTGGCGTTGGGATTGTTGGGGGTTGGGGCGGTGCGGGATGCGCCGTGGCTGTTCGGGTTGTGTGTGGTGGGGGCGGCGGTGGCCGGGTCGTTGGCGGTGGTGCCGCGTTCGGCGCATGGGCTGTGGTTCGACGTGGTGGCGGTGCCGTTCGCGGCGGTGATCTCGCCGCCGTGGCTGTATCGGGCGGTGCGGGGAGCTCGTGGTCGGCTGGGTGGTGGGTCGCAGCGGGTGTGGTGGTCGGTCGCGGTGGCGGCGGCTCTGCTGTTGATCATGGTGCCGTTGCTGTCGGGCGCCGACGCGGTGTTCGCCGGACTGGTGGACGGGTTGCTGCCGCAGGTGGATGTGCCCGCGGTGGTGCGGTGGGGTGCGGTGTTCGTGGTCGGTGCGTTGGGGACGGCGGGGGCGCTGTATCTGCTCGCCGGGCCGCCACCCCGGCATGATGAGGACCGAACCGACGCCGAGGACGCGGATGGTGCGGACGGCGAAGCGGGTGCGGACTTCTTGATGGAGTCGGATCCGTTGGGCTGGTTGGTGATTCGCCGGTTCTCGACGGTGGAGTGGGGTATTCCGGTGGCGGCGTTGACGTTGGTGTTCGCCGTGTTCGTCGGCACGCAGATCGCGGTGCTGTTCGGCGGGGACGGGTATGTGCAGCGCACGGCGGGGCTGACGTATGCGGAGTATGCGCGCAGCGGGTTCTGGCAGTTGTCGATCGTGAGCATGTTGACGCTGGCGGTGATCGGCGCGGTGCTGCGGTTCGCACGGCAGAGCGCTTCGGTCGAGCGGCGCTGGCTGCGGGTCGCGGTCGCGACGGTGTGCGGGTTGACGCTGGTGATCGTGGCGTCGGCGTTGGGCCGCATGTGGACCTATCAGCAGGCGTACGGGTTCACGGTGATGCGGCTGCTGGTGGAGGTGTTCGAGGGCTGGATCGCGCTGGTGTACGTGCTGGTGCTGGCGAGCCTGGTGCGGTTGCGGCGCGGCTGGGTGCCGCGCGCGGCGGTCGGCGCGGCCGCCGCGACCCTGCTGGGTCTGGCCATGTTGAACCCCGAAGGCATTGTGGCCGAACGCAATATCGACCGCTGGCAGGCAGGTAAGACCCTCGACACCGAGTATCTGGGCACGCTGTCGGCCGATGTGCTGCCCGCGGCCGACGGCCTGCCCGGCCCGCAGCGTGCCGCCATCGCGAATGTCATCCGTGCCCGCCTGTCGGAGGATCCGTGGCAGGGCTGGAACTATGCGCGCGCCACCGGCCGCTGATCAGGAGACCAGGGTCCAGCTGTGCCCGCCGTCCTGGGTGGTGAGCATGACCGTCGCGTCGTTGACCGACCCCGGTTTCGCCGTGATCGCGAATCCGGTGCTGTCGGTGGTGAAGTGGGTGCCGACCACCTTCCAGTCCTTGGCCGGGGCGGTGTAGGAGGTGGTCCAGGTTTCGCCGCCGTCGACCGAGAGCAGCAGCCGGTTGTCGAGGCTGACGACGAGATGGGTGGCGTCGATGGCGGTGACGGTGGCGTCGACGGTGAGTTCCGGTGCGAGTTGACTGGTTTCGGTGAAGGTGGCGCCGCCGTCGGTGGAGGTCAGCAGCCGGGTGGTCGCGGCCTCGTCGGAGTTGGGGCCCGAGCGCCCGCACAGCGCGAACAGCCGTCGTTCGGACAGTGCCGTCCAGGAGGCGGGGCCGTTGCCGCCGCAGGGCATTTTCCAGGTGCTCCAGGTGCCGTTGAGGAGGCGGGCTCCGGATCGGACTCGGTTGTCGACGACCAGCCAGGCCCGCGAACCGACCACGGTGAGGTCGGCGGTCGGTGTGGGGCCGCTGCCGATACCGACCGGGACTTCGGCCGTCTCGCTCCAGGATTCGCGGTCGAGGGGGCTGCTGTAGACAACGGCGCCGTGGCCGGGGTCGAGGGCGGTGAGG
>NZ_JBSGBY010000347.1:0-8971 GCF_053601505.1 Nocardia sp. NPDC004722 | reverse complement strand
CCGCGACCGCCTGCTCCAGGGAATGGAGATGCGTACGCCCGGAGGCGATATCGGCCTGTTCCCAGCCCGGCCCAGCCAGGAGGACCGCTGTGCGCGAGCGTTCGGCCGCCTCGATCGCCTCGCCGAGAGCCGTCGACTCCGACTGTGACCAGAGCACGACCGCCGTCGGTTGGTTCCGCCGGATCAGGGCCTGCGCCAATGCCTCGGCAGGCACCGACGCCCCGAGCAGCAGCGCGGGGCGGCCCTGTTCGGCCAGCGCCGCCCGCAGCACTTCCAGCGGCAGCACGTGCTGCTCGCCTCCGGTGCAGGCCAGTACGATCTCCGGTTCATCCCGCAGGTCGGTCAGGGCGGGGACGCCACGATGCAGGGCGGTGGTGACCGCCCAGGACAGAAGGTGCTCGACATCGATGTAGCCGCGCCCGAGTCGCTGCTTCGCCACGATGTCCTCGAAGGCGGGGCGGCACAATCGATTCCAGGTGGCGATCACCCCGTAGTGCGCCAGGTGCGCGGAGATCAGCCGAGAAGGAGATCGCCCCCTACGCGAAGGACGTGGACGGCAACGCCCGCTTCCCCGAGGAGGCGCTGACCGCGTTGAACGCGGCGGGCTTCAATGCCGTGCACGTGCCCGAGGCGTACGGCGGCCAGGGCGCGGACTCCGTCGCCACCTGCATCGTGATCGAGGAAGTGGCCCGCGTCTGCGGTTCCTCCTCGCTCATCCCGGCCGTCAACAAGCTCGGCACCATGGGCCTGATCCTCAACGGTTCCGAGGAGCTCAAGACCAAGGTCCTCGCCGACATCGTCGCGGGCAAGATGGCCTCCTACGCGCTGTCCGAGCGTGAGGCCGGCTCCGACGCCGCCTCCATGCGCACCCGCGCCAAGGCCGACGGCGACGGCTGGATCATCAACGGCTCCAAGTGCTGGATCACCAACGGCGGCAAGTCCGATTGGTACACCGTCATGGCCGTCACCGACGCCGACAAGGGCGCCAACGGCATCTCCTCGTTCATGGTCCACAAGGACGACGAGGGCTTCGTGGTCGGCCCGCTCGAGCACAAGCTCGGCATCAAGGGTTCCCCGACCGCGGAACTGTACTTCGAGAACTGCAAGGTTCCCGGTGACCGCATCGTCGGCGAGCCCGGCACCGGCTTCAAGACCGCCCTGCAGACCCTCGACCACACCCGCCCGACCATCGGCGCGCAGGCCGTCGGCATCGCGCAGGGCGCGCTGGACGCCGCGATCGCTTACACTAAGGACCGCAAGCAGTTCGGCAAGACCATCGCGTCGTTCCAGAACACCGAGTTCATGCTGGCCGATATGGCCATGAAGATCGAGGCCGCGCGCCTCATGGTCTACACCTCGGCCGCCCGCGCCGAGCGTGGCGAGAAGAACCTGGGCTTCATCTCGGCCGCGGCCAAGTGCTTCGCCTCCGATGTGGCCATGGAGGTCACCACCAACGCCGTGCAGCTCTTCGGCGGCGCGGGCTACACCACCGACTTCCCGGTGGAGCGCATGATGCGCGACGCCAAGATCACCCAGATCTACGAGGGCACCAACCAGATCCAGCGCGTCGTGATGTCGCGTCAGATCCTGCGCTGATCCCCGGTCGCGAAAGCGACAGGGCGAGAAGACGACTGGAGGCGGCTCCGAGTTTCGGCTCGGGCCGCCTCCGCTGTTTCGTCCGGTGTTCCCTACTGGGTCTGCGCCGCCGAGGACAGGCTGGCGAGCAGACTGCTGAGCAGCGAGCCGACCGTCATGTTCGCGCTGCCGGTGCCGAGGGCGGACGGGCTGCAGGTGGTGCCCGACGGTGCGGTCTGCACGACGTTGACCGCGAGCGGGCCCTCGGCGACACCGGCGACACCGGACGCGGTGACGAAGAGGTTCCAGTTGCCGACGGCGCTCTGCGAACCGGTCACCGACTGCGACGGCGTCCACTGGAAGGTCAGGTCCGTGCCCTGGGTGTAGGTCACCGGCGCGGACCACCAGGTCTGGTTGGTGCCGGTGTTGGTGGCTTCCAGCACGAAGCTGGTGGCGTTGGACTGCGAGGCCATCTGCGCGGCGTCGGCCGACGGGAAGGTGATCGAGTACGTGGTGCTGACGCAGTAGGCCGTGGAGGACGTGATGGCCAGCTGTGCCGAGGCGGCGGGAGCCATCGCGATGGTGAGCCCGGCAACGGCGACCGCTCCGGCGATTCCGGCTCCGGAGCGAGCGAGGACCGACTTCTTCATAAGGTCAATATCTCCCAGTTGGTGAAAACCCCTGGGTCGAGGGGCTTTCGGACCCTAACGGCGGCACCCGGCCCACATCTATGAAACCCTGGCTTTTCACAGCCGACTGACAGTTCCGGAATGTCGCCACGCACGGCGATCCGAAATCTGTTCAGTAGCTGAAGAATTGCTCCACTCGAGCGTTCGCCGCCGATGTGCGGCGGGCCGGTTCGCCGGGGCTTTTCTTTACGGCTTCCTCAGGTAAAGCAAGGGTTCGAGGGCTGTTCGGGCACGGATGCCGGGGGCACTATGGAGCCATGGCCGGAGTCGAAATCAACGACACCTTCGTCCGGCGCACACTGGCCGACGGACGGGTGGAAGAGGTCGCATGGACGGAACTGGCGGAGGTACGGATCATTACGGCGGCGGACGGGCCGTTCGCCGGTGATGTGTTCTTCGTTCTGATCGGCGCCACCGGCAAGGGCTGTGTGGTGCCGTATTCGGCGGCCGACACCGCGTTCCTGGCGAAGCTGCAGTCGCTGCCGGGTTTCGACGACGCGAAGGTGAGTGCGGCGATGGAGGGCAGCGCCGACCGGCATTTCCGGGTCTGGCAGCGCCGCAACACGCCACGGTCGAATTAGGCCACCAGGTCGGCGTATTCGGGGTGCTCGGTAATGTACTTCTCGACGTACCAGCAGGTGGGAATGATCGAGAAGCCTTCCGCGCGCGCATCGTTCAACGCGAACTCGACGACCTGCGCGGCCACGCCACGGCCCCGGAACTCGGGAAATGTGAGGGTGTGCTGGATGTCGCGGATCTTGGTGTCGCCGTCGAGGCGTTCCGCGTAGTCGGCGTAACCCGCGAGCGTGCCGTCGAGGTAGATCTCGTAGCGGGTGGCGTCGGCATTGTGTTCCAGCTTCGTGCTCATGTCGGTCACAGCACCGCTCCCGGGTTGAGTATTCCGTGCGGATCCAGTGCTTCCTTGATGCGGCGCGTGAGTGTCATCACGTCCGGCCCGAGTTGATCGGGCAGCCACGCCTTCTTCAACCGCCCGACCCCGTGTTCACCGGTGATGGTGCCGCCGAGACCGATTGCGAGGTCCATGATCTCGCCGAAGGCCAGGTGCGCGCGCTCGGCTTCGTCCGGGTCGGCCGGGTCGTGCACGATGAGCGGGTGGGTGTTGCCGTCGCCCGCGTGCGCGATGACGGAGATGAGCACCCGCCGGTGCGCGGCGATCTCGGCGATGCCGGAGACCAGTTCGCCCAGCCGCGGCAGTGGGACGCCGACGTCCTCGAGCAGCAGCGGCCCTTTGCGTTCCACCGCGGGGATGGCGAATCGCCGTGCCGCGCAGAAGGCTTCGCCCTCGTCCGGATCGTCGGTGCGGAAAGCCTCGGTGGCCCCGGCCTTCTCGCAGGCGGTGAGCATGAGGTCGGCCTCGTGCCCGGCGTGTTCGCCGGGTGCGTCGGAGCGGGCCACCAACAGCGCGGCGGCGTCGCGGTCGAGCCCCATCCGCAGTTCGTCCTCGACGGCGTTGATCGCCACCGCGTCCATGAATTCCAGCATGGAGGGCCGCAATCGGCCGGTGATGGCCAGGATCGCGTCGGTGGCGGCGGTCAGGTCCGCGAACGTGGCGACCACCGTCGACTGCGGCGGTTGCGCGGGCAGCAGCCGCAGCGTCAACTCGGTGATGATCCCCAGCGTGCCCTCGCTGCCGACGAACAGCTTGGTCAACGACAACCCCGCCGAGTCCTTGAGGCGCGGCCCGCCCAGCCGCACCGCGGTCCCGTCGGCCAGCACCACCTGCATGCCGAGCACGTAATCGGTGGTGACGCCGTACTTCACGCAGCACAGACCGCCCGCGTTGGTGGCCGCGTTGCCGCCGATCGAGCAGATCTCGAAGGAGGAGGGGTCGGGCGGGTACCACAGTCCCTGCGCGGCGACGGCCCGCTTGACCTCGGCATTGAGCAGTCCCGGCTGCGCCACGGCGGTGCGGGTGACGGGGTCGACGGTGATGTCCCGCATCTTCTCGGTGCTCAGCAGCAGTGCCCCGTTCTGGGCGGTGGCCCCGCCGGAGAGTCCGGTCCCGGCCCCGCGCGGCACGATCGGCACCCGATGCTCGTGCGCCCAGCGCACGGTCGTGGCGACCTGTTCGGTGGTCAGCGGCCGGATCAGTGCGAGCGCGGTCCCCGCGTCCGGATCCAGGGCCCGATCCTGCCGATATCCGTTCAGCACATCGGGATCGGTCACCACCATGCCGTCGGAGAGGAGACCGCGCAGTCCGTCGAGATCGATGTCCACATGCCGAAGCTACGGGTTCCGGCCGCGTTTTGTCCGGAACCCGTAGCTTCTGATCCGATCACTCAGTGCGCGGCTCGCGCCGGTGTGGCTGCCTTGGGGAGCGCCAGCGCCGCGGCCAGCACGACCGCCAACACCGCCGCCCCGCCCAGCGCCGCCATCTCCATCGCCGTCACATACCCGCCGGTGCCGTGGTGGCTGCCCAGCGCGCTGAAGAAGATCACCCCGAGAACCGTTGCGCCGATGGCGTTTCCGAACTGCTGCGAGGTGGTGAGCACGCCCGCCGCCATGCCCGCCTGCCGCGCCGGGATGCCCGAGGACAGCACCGCCCCGACAACCGAGGGGATGGTGAGCCCGTTGCCGGTGCCGACGATCATCATGCCGGGGATCAGCGCGAGCGCGGTGACGCCGCTGCCCATGCCGACCAGTACCGCGAGGGTGATTGCCAGCCCGGTGAGGCTGGTGAGCGTGCCCAGCACCATCACCCGGTTCCCGATCCGCGCGGCCACCCGGGGCGCGAGGAAGAACGAGCTGCCCGCGAAGCACAGGCCCAGTGGCGCGAACGCCAATCCCGCTGTGAGCGGCGACAATCCGAGCCCGTTCTGCAGCATGAGGGTCAGGCACAGCATGAACCCGGCGAAGAAGGTCAGGTATCCGCCCGCGATGACCAGCCCGAGGCTGAAGCCGCGTTCGCGCACCATGGTGGTGTCGAGGACGGGTTCGCCGCCGCGGCTTTCCAGGCGGTTCTCGTAGCGCAGGGTGAGCAGCAGCACCGGGATCGAGGCGAGCATGCTGACCCAGGTCCACACCGGCCAGCCCTCCGGACGGCCCAGTGTGATGGGCACCAGCAGCAGGGCCAGTGCGGCCGAGATGCCCAGTGCGCCGATCGGATCCAGCTTGGGCCGCTGGGTCTGCTCGTGGCGGGGCAGCCAGCGGGCAGCGAGCGCGGCGGCCGCCAGCCCGATGGGCACATTGATGTAGAAGATGCTGCGCCAGCCCCAGCCGAACAGGTCGAGGTCGAGCAGCACGCCGCCGAGCACCTGCCCCGAGACCGCGCCGAGGCCGATGGTGGCGCCGAATGCGGCCATGGCCCTGGGCCGTTCGTGCGGCGGGAAGAGGGTGTTGATGAGCGCCAGCATCTGCGGCACCATGAGCGCCGCGGTGCCGCCCTGCAGGACTCGGAAGGCGACCAGCGCCCAGGCGTTGGGCGCGAGTCCGCACAGCAGTGAGGCGGCGGTGAAGGCGAGCATGCCGATCACGAAGAGTTTCCGGTGCCCGTGCAGGTCGCCGAGACGGCCGCCGGTGATCAGGCCCGAGGCGTAGGCGAAGCCGTAGCCGCCGACGATCAGTTCCAGCGCCGATTCGCCGGCGTGCAGGTCGTGCTGGAGCGAGGAGGCGGCGACGTTCACGACGAACCAGTCGAACATCGCCATGAACATGGCACTGAGGATGACGGGCAGGGCTCGCCAGCGAGCATCGAACCCGGCGGTTACGGGAACCGTTGCGGTGGTTCGGCTTTCGAGTGTGGTCACGTCGTTCTCCCGAACGTGCAAGGGGGTGGGGGAGTCGGCGCGCCGTTGCGCCGGAAGCACAGTGTTTGTAACTAACCGGTTGGTTACAGATATTCCACCCGCACCGACCGCTTGTCAACCAGTTGGTTGGTTACCATCGAAGGCATGGCAGGCACCAGGGATCCCGAGGCGACCAAGGCGCGCATCTTCGAGGCCGCGACCGCGGAATTCGCGCGGTACGGGATCGCGGGCGCGCGCGTCGACCGCATCGCCCGCAACGCCAAGGCCAACAAGCAGCTCATCTACGCCTACTTCGGCGACAAGGAGAAGCTGTTCCACCAGGTGCTGGAGAAGACCATGCTGGCCGTGGCCGGGTCGGTCACCACCGATATCGAGGACCTCGACACCTGGATCGACCAGCACATCGACTACCACCGCGAGCATCCGGAACTGCTGCGGCTGTTGCAGTGGGAGGCCCTCGAACTGGGGCGCGAGAACGCCTCGGCGGGTGAATTGCGTTGCGGCCGTTACCTGGAGAAGCGGCAGAAGGTCGAGGTGGCCCAGGGTAAGGGGCTGATGCGCGAGGATATGCCGCCCGGCCAGGTGCTCATGCTGCTCATGTCGATGATCAACTATCCGCTGGCGGTCCCGCAGGTCGCCGATTTCACCCTCGGCCCCGCGATCGATCCGGAGGCGCAGCGGGCCTGGATCAAGGACGCCATCCGCCGCATCGTCGCGCCGGGCGCCTCGTCCGTCCCGGACACCGGAGCGTAACCCGCCGTTCCCGGCGCAGTACACTGCCGCCGTGTCCGATGCCAAGCTAGAAATCCAGATGCTGCACGACCGCGTGATGGTCAAGCTGAGCCCCGAGGCGGGCGAACGGCGCAGCAGCGGTGGCATTCTCATTCCGGCCACCGCCCAGGTGGCCAAGCGCCTGTCCTGGGGTGAGGTGTGCGGCGTGGGTTCCCATGTCCGCGCGGTGAGCGTGGGCGATCAGGTGCTCTTCAGCGCCGACGATCAGTTCGAGGTGGAGATCCAGGCGCAGGCGTACTACGTGCTGCGCGAACGCGATCTGCACGCCGTCGCCAACACCCACCCGGAACACGGCACCGGCCTGTACCTGTAGCGCTCGAAACGCCAACGGCCCGCAACCCTTTCGGGTGCGGGCCGTTGTTGTACCGGATCAGGCGGCCGTACCGGATCAGGCGGCCTTGAGGATGCCGCCGTCGATGACGTAGTCCGAGCCGTTGATGATGGCCGCCCGCTCGGAGGCGAGGAAGGTCACCAGGGCGGCGATCTCGCCGGGTTCGGCGATGCGGCCCGCGGCGATGTCGAACTGCCCCGCCATGCCGGCCAGGAAGTCCTCGTGGGCAACGCCGTTCGCGGCGGCGAGCTTCGCGCCGAGCTGGCCGGGTCCGCGCCAGATGTCGGTGCCCACCGGTCCGGGGGAGACGGTGTTCACGCGCACGCCCTGCGGCCCGAACTCCTCGCTGAGCCGCTTGCCGAAGTTGGTGAGCGCCGCCTTGGCCTCGCTGTAGCCGACCGGGCCGACCGCCGGGATTCGCGCGTTGATCGAGGACACCGTGATGATCGCGCCGCGCCGTTCGATAATGCTGGGCAGGGCCGCGCGCACGGTGGTCACCACGCCGAACAGGTTGAGGTCGAACAGTTTTTGCCACTGGTCCGCGGGGATGTCGAGGAAGCCGCCGAGGTTCAGTTTGTCGGCGTCGCCGCCGCCGACATTGTTGATCAGGATGTCGATGCCGCCGAGCTCGGCCAGGGCGCCCTCGACCGCGGCGAGCGCGCCCTCGGTGGTGCTCAAATCGGCGGAAATGGTTGCTGCCGCGACTTTTTCGAGTTCCGGCGTGATGTTGCGGGCCACCCCGACGACGCGTACGCCCTCGGCGGCCAGCTCTTCGGCGACGGCCAGCCCGATGCCCCGGCTCGCGCCGGTGACGAGCGCGGTCTTGCCGTTCAGTCCGAGATCCATGATCCTTACCTTTCTTGAACTACAGGTCAAAAATTGAGGTGAAGAAAAGGGCCGCAGGTCGCGGCCCAGCAGTGTCAGAGGGTGGACAGAGTGGTGTCGATGATCCGATACAAGGTCTCGACATCCGACACCTTGGCGGTAATCCGAAGCCCGCCAATGGTATTCATCAAGAACTCGGCATATGCCCGAGTGTCGAGATCGGCGCGCACATCGCCGTCGCGCTGCCCACGTTCGAGCCGTTCTCGGAACACCTCGATCATGAGCTCATATCCGTCGTTCACGGCCTTGGTGGCCTCGGTGTCGTGCCCCGCCATCTCCAGCGCGGTATTCACCAGCAAGCAACCCCGCCGAACCGGGTACTCGAACTCGGTGTCCACCGTGTACCGAATCCAGGCCCGAAACCGCTCCCGAGTCGAACCAGGCTGAGCCAGTGTCTCTCTCGCCAGCTCCGACCCCATCCGGTTGTACCGAATCATGGCGAGATCGAACAACTCCCGTTTACTCCCGAAGGTGTTGTAAAGACTGCCCTTCCCGATCCCGGTAGCCTCCGCCAACTGCGCAGGCGAACACCCCGCATACCCATGGGTCCAGAACGCCTCCATCGCGCGATCCACCACCGTGTCCGCATCGAAGTTCCGTGGCCTGCCCATGAAACAAAAATACCCCGTTCTTGACTCGCAGGTCAAGAACGGGGTATTTCGCTGAATCTCCTACAGCGCCTTGAGTTCCTCGGTGACGGCGCCGACGGACTTCTTGGCGTCGCCGAAGAGCATGGAGGTGTGGTCGGCGTAGAACAGGGGGTTGTCGATGCCGGCGAAGCCGGAGTTCATCGAGCGTTTGAGGACGATGACCGACTTGGCCTGGTCGACGTTCAACACCGGCATGCCGTAGATGGGGGACGAGGCGTCCTCGCGGGCGGCGGGGTTGGTGACGTCGTTGGCGCCGATGACCAGGGCGACATCGGTGCGGGC
>NZ_JBSGBY010000346.1:0-8975 GCF_053601505.1 Nocardia sp. NPDC004722 | reverse complement strand
CGAACTCTCGGCGACATACACCCAGAACAGGAGCACGGCGACGGCGGCGGACGGGGTGCGGATCAGTGCCCCGGCCGCGACGCCCACGCCGCACGCGGCGAACGCGTAGACCGGAACCGTCCAGAGGAACCGGATCCCGGCCGAGTCCGTGATGTCCACGGCCCCATACAGTTCGGGAAACTGGTGGGGCAGCGTGACCATGACGACGACGAGCAGCACGACCGTCGACATGGCCGCGATGGCGCCGTAGTAGATCCACCGGGCCAATGCGACCGTCCAGGGCCGCGGGAACAGAAACGTGTTGAGATCGCTTGTCTGGCCGCGCCGTTGGCTGCCGTGGGCGTAGGCGGCGGTGACCATCATGATCGATACCGAGAACGTCATCACCCAATACACCGAGTTGGTGGTGGAGACCGGGGCGACGAATCGCTGCCCGGGCAGGGCCGCGAGTCGTTCCGCGACAGCGGCGATGACGAAGGTGACGAGAAGCGGCAGCAGGAAGGTGGCCGGGACGGCGACGGTCCACAGGAAACTGCGCCCGGTGGTGCGGGTCCATTCGGCGGCGACGCCGCGGCGGACGAGGGTGACCGGACCGGGATCGTTCATGAGGTCGCGCCGGACGCGAGACGGGCAGGCAGACCGGCGATTCGGACGTAGGCGTCTTCGAGGCTGGTCTCGCCGGGCTGCAACGTACTCATCAGGCGGGCGAAAGGCTGGTCGGCCAGCACCCGCTGGTTTCCGAGGATGACGATGTGGTCGGCATTGCGTTCGACCTCGTCGAGCAGGTGCGTGGCGACCAGGACACAGGTCCCGGCGTCGGCGAGCTCGCGGAGCAATTCGCGCAGCCAGCGGATGCCCGCGATATCGAGGCCGTTGAGCGGTTCGTCGAGCAGCAGGGTGCGCGGCTCGCCGAGCAGTGCGGCGGCGATGCCGACGCGTTGCAGCATGCCGAGCGAATAGTGCCCGAGTCGGCGATCGGCGACCCGGCCGAGGTCGACGATCTCGAGGACCTCGCCGACCCGGCCGCTGGGCAGGCCGCGGGCACGAGCGATCCAGCGTAGGTGCCGGCGCGCGGTGTGGCGCGGGTCGAAGGCCCGGTAGTCGAGATGCATTCCGAGCGTCGCGGGGGTGGTGTGATGGGCCCGGACCCGGGTGTCGTCGACCCGGACGGTCCCGACGGCAGGCGCGAGCAGACCGCAGATACACCGCAGCAGACTGGTCTTGCCGGTGCCGTTGAGACCGATCAGGTAGGTGAGCGCCCCGTCCGCCACGGTCAGTTCCGGGACGTCGAGAACGGTCACGCCGGGGTAGCTCAGGGTGAGGTCACGAATATCGATCACGGTGTCCGGAGCCGGTCAGAAGTCGCAGGACATCGCCAGTCCGACGGCCTGAATGCCCTCGCACACCGAACTGTTGGAGAGCTTCCAGACGCCGTCGATACGCTTCCACACCACGCGCGCGGTGATGTCCGGTCGTCCCACCGACCGGGTGCGCAGCATCGCGGTGTGCACGTTGCCGTCCTGGGTTTCCGGACCGGTGATCTCGTTCGAGCCGTACGGAGCTCGGAACAGGCCGCTGTTGTAGAGGGCGTCCGCGACCGCGACCGCCCCCATGCCGCCTTCCATATTGGCCGCCTTGGCCTGGTCGGAGACGCCGGGCGTCTCGATCAGGAACACGACCTGGTCGTGCAGATCATCAAGGGTGGGAACATCTTTGGTGATGAGGAAATCGCCGGGAGCGGCGGAGGCGATGGGGGCATTGACAACCGAGGCGCCGATCGTGACCACGGCGGCCGTCATGATCGACGACACGACACCAGCGACAACGTTGAAGGACTTCATCTCTTCATCCTCTGATCAACTGGGACAGCGCATAATTGGCGCATTCGAGATTACTCGCGACGACGGCGGCTTCCTGGGGGTTTGCGGCCGATTCCTCAGGGTTTGCGGCCGATGGCGCCGTCCATGACCATCCGGGTCGCCGGTAGGTCGGGCCGGAGCCACTGCTGTACCGGCGCCACACCGGGCTCGAACAACTCGAACCCGGCCATGAACGCCTCCGTCTGCGCCGTGGCCCGAAAGGTGACCTGCGCCGGAGTGCCCAGGGTGCCGGTGAGCACCTGGAGTATCTCCGGGTCGGAGTCGAGCGAGCCATGGCTGATCGCGAGGTAACTACCGGGTGCCAGCTGATCTCGGAAGGCGGCGACGATCTCGGCGGGACCCTCGTCGTCCATCACGTAATGCAGCACGCCGGCGAGCAGGACGGCTACCGGCTCGCTGAAGTCGATCAGCGCGCGATCCTCGAGCTCGTCGAGAATGGCACGGGGAGAACGAATGTCGCCCAGCAGCGCGGTGATTCCAGGCGGTCCGGCCAGCAGCGCGTTGCTGTGGGCGACGACGACCGGGTCGTAGTCGACGTAGACCACCTGCGCCGACGGCTCGATCTTCTGAGCCACCTCGTGCACGGCGGGTGAGACCGGGATGCCCGAGCCCAGATCGAGGAACTGACGGACACCCGCCTCGGCGGCCATCTCGACCGCTTTGAGCAGGAAACCCCGGGTGAACCAGACCAAGGTCTTGAGCTCGGGCACATGCGCGAGCATCTGCCCGGCCATCTCCCGGTCGGCCTCGTAATTGTCTTTCCCGCCCAGCAGGTAGTCGTACACCCGGGCGGAGTTCAGCTCACCGGGATCAGGCGTGTCCGGTGTCCGTTTGCGCTCCGACGCAGGCCGTTCGGCTCCTTCGACCACAGGTCTAACCGTAGTCGACCACCACGCCTGTGGTACGCAACTCCGCAGAACCGGTGCGACCCCGATCGAGCGATCGGCGTATCACGCTCCGTCGCAACATGATCGAACACCGCACGACAGGTGGGCGAGTACCTACTCTCCACTGCCGCCGTGGGTCTGGATCGACTCCGTTTCAGCCAAGGCGACGGCATGTGCGACCGCGGACCGCGCCCGGTCGACGGTCGCATAGCGGCCCAGGCCGCAGGGGGCCGCGACGTCCAACCGGCCACCGTAGGCCGACTCCGCCGCCGCCAGCGCCCGCCGTGCCTGACCGAGCGGTTGCTCCGGATGCGCGAGCCCGGCGACCACCCGCGTGCCGGCAGGCAGTTCGAGCCGCGACAGCGGCGCGTAGTACCGCGGCCGGACCGGCGCCTGCTTGCCGTCGCCGATCGGCAGGTGGACGAATTCGAGATGCCTTCCGGCAGGCCAGTATCGCGCTATCGCGTTGGCCAGCGCGACGACCGGGGCCGCCGACCTCGGCCGGATGGCAGGTTTGTCCTCGAGGCTCCCGTAGCACAGGTGCACACCGAAACGAGCGCCATGGGGCGCCCGCGCGACGAGACGTCCGATCGCCCGACCCGCCGCGGTGGCAGGCCCCTGCCGCAGCACCCCGGGCATTCCCGCGCAGAGCAGCGTCTCGGCTGCCAGTTCGAGCTGGAATACGACGTTGTCCCGCAACGCCTCGTGAATCCGGACCATCTCCCGGACGGTGGCGTCCACGATCGGGCGGTAATACGGAAAGCCCCGACGCCACAGCAGCATCCGCGCCTCGAAGGCGATGAAACCGATGACGAAGGGTGTCGGGATGCCGACCTGCAAGCTGAGTCCGGGATCGGTTCTGCGCCGTTCGGCCAACGCGTCCCAGGCACGCCGGGCCTCCGCCGCATAGCCGAGCGCGGCGTCGACATCGGCCTCGGTCAGCGATCGGCCCGCCCGCAGCCGAAAGGTGTCGCGACCACGCAGCGTCGACCAGTCGCCGGTGCGCACCGGCGCCAGCGCCGGGATGCCGCCGAGCCGGTCGATGATGGGTCTGACGTACCACTGGGCGCGATACGGATCCGCCTCGCAGCCCGGGACCATGCCGTCCAGGAATTCACCGGCCGTATCGACCGCGAACGCCATTGCCTTCTCTGGACTGTCCAACTCTGGGGGCAGAGAACCCACGAAGTGAACTTTGCGCTCGGGCTGCACAGCGCCAGTCTCTCGCATATCGGTTGTCCCCGTGCGGGAATGATCGACCAACCCGCGACGGCTTCCCGCGCCGACCGGGAGGGTGTGACGCCGAGTACAATTCGGCCCCGGAGGCCATGAGCCGTCGGAACGGACGCGCCGCCTCCGCAGTCTTTAGTTCGGAAGGCAAGTCCTGATGGCCAGATATTCCAACGGCGAATCCGCATTCTCGCGATTGGTCCGTCTGCTCGAGGCATTCGATGACGATGCGCCGTTCGCCACCGTCTCGGACCTGTCGAAGCGAACCGGGCTGTCATTGCCCACCGTTTCGCGGATGGTTTCCGATCTGGTCGAACAGGGCTGGCTGCAACGCGATGCCGACCGCCACGTGGTATTCGGATTGCGAATGTGGGAACTCGGTGTGCGCGCGGTGCCGACGCGCAATCTGAGCCGGGTCGCTCGGCCGTATATGACGGAATTGAGCGCCCGCCTCGGCCAGAATGTCCAACTCGGTGTGCGGCAGGGCAATGAGGTTGTTTTCGTGGAATTGATGTCCACGCCCGCCGCGGTCCCGGCCTTCGTCCGCGAGCCCGGCGACCGCCTCCCGCTGCACGTGTCCGCGCCCGGGCGGGTATTGCTCGCGCACGCGCCGATGTCCGTTCAGGAGAGCTTCCTCGCGGACCCGCCGCCGAGGGCGTCCCTCGGCGGCGGCGCCGATCTGCACGCGCTGCGGGCGCAGCTCGTCGAGATCCGCCGGACCGGTGTCGCGTTCCGGCCGGCGGTGGGCGATCCGGAATCCACCGCCATCGCGGTGCCGCTCCGCCTGCCCGGCCGGGAAGTGGTCGCGGCGCTGTCGGTGGTGATGCCTCAGACCGAGAGCACCCGCACGGCCGTTCCGGCGGCACTGCACGCGGCGGGCATGCAGATCGGGCGCGCCCTGGTCGGGGAGTTCGCCGACCCTTCGATCAGCCGAGACTGAACGGCTCGCCCCACAGGGTGACCATGCCGACCGTCGTCGGCGTGTACACCTTCGCCTGGACGAACGACCGCGCCTGCGCGTAGCCGCCGCAGCCGTTCACCGCGAAGGTCTCGTCGTGCCAGGTCACGCTCTGATGCGGGCCGGACACCCGCGGCGCGGAGTAGTGACTCTCCTTGTTGTAGTCGTCCGGGACTTCCAGATCGAGCAGATTGAGCACCTTCGCCTGGCCCGCCGCCAAGGTCAGCGAGGTCGAGGCGCCGCCGCTCGGCGTGATCGTGCCCTGGCCGGAGCTGAGGTCGGCGGTGGCGGAGGCGTCGACACCGGCGGTCATGCCCGCCGACAGGTCGACCTGGCAGCCGACGATGTAGCCGATGTTCAGCTTGGTGTAGGTGGCGGGATCGGCCGCCGCGCCACCGCTCAGATCGACCGCACCGCGGCCACTGGTCCACGCGTTGCGGTGCAGGGGCGTGGCGCCGAGCGAGGGATTGATGTTGGCCGATTCCCCGGTCAGGTCGACGTTCACGACCGTGCCGTCACCGATGGTCTGGGTGATGTGCCCGCCGGGCAACGGCACGAAGGTGTCGGCATGGGCGGGGCGGCCGAGAGGCCCCCGATGACGGCGGCGCTCAGCCCGAATCCGGCCAGACGGGCAAGAGTGCTCGAGTTGTTCATGTGCATGTTCCTCGAAAATGAGATGTGACGATTCGAAAAGCTATGCGCAGCAGGACAATTCAGCCGATACTGAAGGGCTGTCCGTACAGCGTGGTCTTGGAGTAGTCGGGACCGACGATTTCCACGGTCACCACCTGGCGGGCCCGCGCGTAGCCCGCGCAGCCCTGGATCTCGACCTGCTGGTCCTGCAGATCGAAGTGGTACTCACCGCTTTCGACCATGTCCTTCTGATCGAAGTTGACCCACTTGACCTCGCCCGGCCCCAACGGCAGCGACAGCGACCCCGACAGCGAAGGGCTCGAGCTGATCCCCGCCGAGATCCCCATGGATACGCCGGGTTCGGTGATGTGACCGTCCGGCAATGGCACGAAGGTGTCCGCGTTCGCCGCGCCCGTTGAAAGCAGACCGATCGTGGCGGCCACCGCCGCCACGGCGGCCGCATTCCGATAATCCCTCATCTACTGTCCTCACTGAATCAGTGCGTACCGATGACGCACTGCGGCGAACAGTAAACGGGCTCGTTAATTGCCTCATTATCGATTTCCAACATAGAAATTCGCGTGCGGCGGCAAGCGAGGTTTCTTTCTTTGAAACACTGTGATGCACACCACAATATATGAAGTTGAATTGTCTTCTAATGGCGAGTGATGCGTGCCACTCTGCTGGTCGGCGGAAATGTAGTTCCGCGGTGGAGAGGAAGTTTCCATGAGCATTTTCACGAGGCGCAGCCGGTCCGAGGAGGAATCCGAGCGGCCGGAGGATGCAAGGCACACGCCTTGGCAGTTGTTCGCCTACGGCAGCCAGCACATTCTCACGATGTACGGCGGTGTGATCGCGCCGCCGATCATCGTCGGCGGCGCGGCGGGTCTGTCGGTCACCGATATCGGTTTGCTGGTGACCGCGAGCCTGTTCGTTTCGGGGCTGGCCACGCTGGTGCAGACGCTGGGCTTCGGCCCCTTCGGCAGCAGATTGCCGATCGTGCAGGGTATTTCGTTCGCGGGTGTGTCGACCATGGTGGCGACCGCCTCCACCGGCGGGCTGCGCCCGGTGCTGGGTTCCATCATCGTGGCCGGGCTGATCGGCTTGGTGCTGTCGTCGTTCGTCGCCCAGTTGGTGCGGCTGTTCCCGGCGGTGGTGACGGGCTCGATCATCACCGTGATCGGGTTGTCGCTGATGCCGGTCGCGTTCGGTTGGGCGATGGGCAATGATCCGGGCAAGCCCGATTACGGGTCGATGGGCAATATCGGCTTCGCCGGGCTGACCCTGATCATCATCCTGGTGATCAGCCGCCTGTTCCAGGGGGCGATCTCCCGATTGTCGATTCTGATCGGCTTGGGAGTGGGCACGGTCGCCGCCATCTGCGCGGGGAAGGCCGACTTCTCGAGCGTCGGCACCGCGAAGATCGTCGCGCCGCCGCAGATCTTCCACTTCGGCACACCGACTTTCGAGATCGGCGCGATCATCGCGATGACCGTCGTCATCCTGGTGACCCTGATCGAGACCACCGCCGACATCCTGACGATCGGTGAGATCGTGGGTACCCCGGTCGATGAGCGCCGGGTCGCCGACGGCCTGCGCGCGGACATGCTCTCGACCACGATCGCACCGGTCTTCGGATCCTTCACCTGCAGCGCGTTCGCCCAGAATGTCGGCCTGGTGGCCTTGACCGGAATCAAGAGCCGGTTCGTGGTGGCGACCGGCGGCCTGATCCTGGTGCTGCTGGGCCTGCTGCCGGTGGTCGGGGCGGTCGTCGCGGGCATCCCGTACCCGGTGCTCGGCGGCGCCGGTCTGGTGTTGTTCGGTTCGGTCGCCGCCAGCGGCATCCGCACCCTGGCGAAGGTGAACTTCGAGGACAACCTCAACATGGTCATCGTCGCGGTCGGGGTCGGCGTCGGCCTCATTCCCGTTGCCGCCCCGAAGTTCTGGGATGCCTTCCCCGACATGGTGGGCGTGGTCCTGAACTCCGGCATCAGCGCCACCGCCATCGTGGCGGTGCTGCTGAACCTGGCCTTCAACGAGTGGAAGTTCGGTCGCCGTCCCGGCGCTTCGGTCTTCGCCGCCGCCGCGGACGCGGAGGCCCGGCTGCCGGAGCAGACTCGGATTCCCGACGGGCACCACTGACCTCGGTCCGCCACACCGTGAGGGCCCCATATCCATGAGGGGGATATGGGGCCCTTTCAGCGGGTGCTTATCGGTTCCCGTGGCGCAGGATGCGCTTGCGGGCGTCGACGCCTGCTTGGCCGACGGCATCCTGCGGCATTGTTTGCAGTTCGTCGTCGGCCACGACGGTGTTGCCACCGACGAGCAGCCGGGCCAAAGGAGGCTGGGGGCCGAACACCAACGCGCACAACGGATCCTCGAGCGCGGCCCGGAAACCATCCACCCGCCACACCGCGATATCAGCCAGCTTGCCGACCTCGAGCGAACCGATCTCGTTGTGCCGCCCCAAGTTCCGCGCACCACCCAAGGTGCCCACCTCCAGAGCCTGACGCGCCGTCATCGCCCGCGGGCCGCGCACGGCACGCTGGAACAGCAACGCCTGACGCATCTCACCGGCCATGGACGTCAACTCGGCCGACGCCGCACCATCGACACCCAAGCCGACGGGCGCACCCGCCGCGAGCAGATCCGTCACACGCGCGATCCCCGCGCCGAGCCGAGCATTCGAGGTCGGGCAGTGCGCCGAACCGGTACCAGTCGCGGCGAACGCGGCAATGTCTTTGTCGTGCAGGTGAACCGCATGCGCGAACCACACGTCGTCGCCGAGCCAGCCCAGCTTCTCCATGTATTCGACAGGCGTGCAACCCATCTGATCGACGCAGTGCTGCTCCTCGTCGAGAGTCTCGGCGAGATGCGTGTGCAGCCGCACCCCGTGGCGACGGGCCAGCGCGGCGGATTCCACCATCAACCCCTCCGACACCGAGAACGGTGAGCAAGGGGCGACAGCCACACGCAGCATGGAATCGAACGACGGGTCGTGATAGGTGCGGATGATCTCCTCTGTGCTGGCGAGGATTTCGTCACGGTCCTCCACCACCTCGTCCGGCGGCAACCCGCCCTGCGACTGCCCGCGATCCATCGAACCGCGGCACGGGTGGAAACGGATCCCGATCTCGCGCGCCGCGCGCACCTCCGCCTCGAACACGTCACCACGCCCCTTGGGGAAGATGTAGTGGTGATCGGTGGAGGTGGTGGTCCCGGTCAGCGCCAGCCAGCCCAAACCCGCCTGCGCAGCGCCGTGCACGATCTCCGCGTCCATCGTGGCCCACAGCCGGTAGAGCCCGGTCAGCCACTCGAACAGGGTCGCGTCCTGAAACAGTCCCTGGGTGGCCCACTGGTAGAGGTGGTGGTGGGTATTCACCAGGC
>NZ_JBSGBY010000345.1:0-9015 GCF_053601505.1 Nocardia sp. NPDC004722 | reverse complement strand
CGAACAAGGCCACCCAGGCGTCCTTGTCCTTGGCGCGCACCGCGGCCTGCGAGGCCGCGCCCGCGATCCGCGCCGGGTGTTCGGTCGTGGTGGTCACTGCTGCTCACTCCCGACGACCCACATCGAGAAGTACTGCGAGCCACCGCCGTACGCGTGCCCGAACGCCTTGCGCGCGTTCTCCACCTGGTAGTCGCCCGCGCGGCCCATGACCTGCTTGGCGGCCTCGGCGAAGCGGATCATGCCGGAGGCGCCGATCGGGTTGGAGGACAGCACGCCGCCCGAGGGGTTGACCGGCAGCTTCCCGCCGATGGCGGTCTCGCCGGCCTCGGTGAGCTTCCAGCCCTCGTTCTCCGGAACGAATCCGAGGTTCTCCAGCCACATCGGCTCGAACCAGGAGAAGGGGACGTAGATCTCGGCCGCGTCGATCTCCTCGAGCGGGTCGGTGATTCCGGCCTGCTTCCAGAGCGCCTGCGCGGCTTGCCTTCCGGCCTGCGGACTGACCTGGTCGCGCCCGGCGTAGGCGAGCGGCTCGGTGCGCATGGAGGTGCCGTGCACCCAGGCCACCTTCTTGCCCTGCGCCTCGGCCGCCTTGGCCGACGCCTCGTCGCCGATCACGATGGCGCACGCGCCGTCGGAGGACGGGCAGGTCTCGTCGAAACGGATAGGGTCCCAGAGCATTTGGGACGCCATCACCGATTCCACCGTGATGTCGGGCTGGTGCAGGTGCGCGAACGGGTTGCGCGCGCCATTGCGGCGATCCTTCACCGCCACCATCGCGCCCACGTGCACCGGGGCGTTGGAGCGGTGAATGTAGGAGCGCACATGCGGGGCGAAGTAGCCGCCCGCGCCCGCGCCCACCGGCTTGGTGAACGGCACCGGGTTCGACAACGCCCACATGGCGTTGGACTCCGACTGCTTCTCCCACGCGAGGGCCAGCACCTTGCCGTGCACCCCCGCCTGCACCTGGTTGGCGGCGACGACGGCGGTGGAGCCGCCGACCGAACCGGCCGTGTGCACCCGGAGCAGCGGTTTTCCGGTGGCGCCCAACGCATCCGCGAGGAACAGCTCCGGCATCATGGAGCCCTCGAAGAAGTCGGGGGCCTTGCCGACCACGACCGCGTCGATGTCGGCCATGGTCAGACCGGAGTCCGTGAGCGCCCGGTCGATGGCTTCCCGGACCATGCCGGCCATCGAGACATCCGACCGTTTGGTCACGTGATGAGTCTGTCCGGTTCCCAGGACAGCGGCTGGCAAGGTCATCGTGCCTCCAGGGTGGCGACCAGGTTCTGCTGCAACGCGGGACCCGAACTGGCATGTGCCAGTGCGCGATTCGCGGTGCCATTGAAGATTTCGGTGGCGGCGAAGCCGATGCGCTCGAGTCCGGCCGCGAACATCGGGTTGCCCGAGAGCGGACCGCCCGAGGGGTTGATGCGGGTGTTCCCGTTCAGGCCGATGGCCTGCTTGAGGATCAGCTCCTCGTGGCTGAACTGCGCGTGCAGCTCGGCGACGTCGAAGCCGCTCGCGTCGCCGCCGGTGACGGCGTCGGCCGCGCGCTTGGCGGACTCCGAGACGGTGAGGTCGCGCGCACCCAGCACCGGGGTGTCGATGTAGTGGGCCATGCCGGTCAGCCAGGCCGGGCGCTCGCACAGTTCGCGGGCACGGTCACCCCGGGCCAGCACGATGGCGGCCGCGCCGTCGGTGATCGGCGCGATGTCGTGGGCCCGGAACGGATCCGCGACTTTGGCTTCGGCCAAAAGCTTTTCGACGTCGATGCCATTGCTGCGGGCGGCCACGGCGGCCATGTCGGCCTCCGTCCAGAGTCCCGCGTCCAGGCCCGCGCGGGCCTGCAATCCGGCCATGGACACCGAGTCCGGCCACAGCGGCGCGACCAGGTACGGGTCGGTCTGCAGACTCAGGATCTGGCGCAGGGTGCCGGCCGACGACTTGCCGAAGCCGTACACCAGTGCCGTATCCGCTTGTCCGGAGCGGATTTTCACCCACGCCTCGTACAGTGCCCAGGCGGCGTCCATCTCCACGTGCGACTCGTTGATCGGCGGCACCGCGCCGATGGAGTCGATGGCCGAGATGAACGAGAAGGCGCGTCCGGCAAGGTAATCCGAGGAGCCGGAGCACCAGAAGCCGATATCGGAGACACCGATGCCGAGCTTGGACTTGAGCTCCTGGAAGCACGGCGCGAGCATCTCCACGCCGTTGGTGGTGCCGAAGGTCTCCGGCACGTGCGGCGCGTGCGCGAAGCCCACCACCGCGATGTCGGTTGCTGTGTTACTCAAGGTATTTCAGCGCCTCTCTACAGGTGGTGCGCGAAAGAGTCGTAGTCGGCGTCCGGTTCGCCGGTGGGCCGGAAGTGGTCGATGTTGCCGATGGACAGGCCCCACTCCTCGCGCGGCTTCCACACGGCCTTCACCTTCATGCCCATCCGGACCTCGCTCGCCTCGATGCCGAGCACCAGGTGCAGGAACGGAATATCGGTGCCGTCCAACAGGATGTAGGCGGCCACGTACGGGGGCTTGATGGACTGGCCCATGAACGGCACGTTCACGATGCAGAACGTGGTCACGATGCCGGTGTCGGCCACCTCGACGAAGTCGTCGGTCGGCGAGCCGTCGCGCGGGTCCGCGCCGCGGGGCGGGAAGTACACCTTGCCGTCCATCTGGGCACGGGCGCCGAGCAGCTTGCCTTCCATCAGGCCCTTGAGGAAGACGGCTTCCTGCGGGGCGGCGGTGTGCTTGATGGAGAAGTCGACCGGGGTCACGATGCCGGTGATGGGTTCGGCATCCGACGCGGGATCGGTGGGCGCATTGGAGGTTTCGCCGGGCTCGAAGGCGGCGATGTCCTGGATGCGGCCGGTGCGCTCGGCGGCCCAGCGCGCCCGCACCCGCAGACCGGTCGAAATGTCCTCGGGCGAGGCCACATCCACGGCGTGCAGGATGGCGGTGTCCGCGCCGTCGAGCTTGATGAGCGCGAAGGCGAAGGGCCGGTCGAAGGGCTGGCCGGGAATCGGCTCGGCCACCCACGACCAGGTCTGGACGGTGCCCACGTCGGAGACCTCGACGAACTCCGAGAGGGGTTCGCTGGTCTTCGGATCGAATTCCGCGGGCGGCACGATCACGCGCCCATCGGAACCCCGCACCCCGACGACCTTGCCGGACCGCAGTTCCGTGAGGAAGCGGCCGATGATCGGACCGGTGGAGCGGGTGTAGTCGAATTGCATCCGCAGCGGTGCGGACAGTACTTCGGTGTTCCCCAGAGTCACGAGATCGAGTAGAACAGGTTCTAGTGACGGTGGCAAGGGCCGGGGCTGAGCCCTCGCCGACGGCCTCGAAATGTTCTAGGAAGGAACGCCGAAATGCGCTTTGGTCTGCAACTCGGATATTGGGGCGCGCAGCCGCCCGCCAATCATCGGGAGCTGGTGGCGGCCGCCGAGGAGTCCGGCTTCGACGCCGTCTTCACCGCGGAATCCTGGGGTTCGGACGCCTTCACACCGCTGGCCTGGTACGGCTCCGACACCAGCCGGGTCCGCCTCGGCACCTCGGTCGTGCAGCTGTCCGCGCGCACGCCCACCGCCACCGCCATGGCCGCGCTGACCCTCGACCACCTCAGCGGCGGGCGGCACATTCTCGGTCTCGGCGTCTCCGGCCCGCAGGTGGTCGAGGGCTGGTACGGACAGTCCTTCGCCAAACCGCTCGCGCGCACCCGCGAATACGTCTCGATCGTGCGGCAGGTGCTGGCCCGTGAGGCCAAGGTGACCAGCGACGGCCCGGCCTACCCGCTGCCCTTCAACGGCGCGGGCGCAACGGGATTGGGCAAGCCGCTCAAGCCGATCACCCACCCGCTGCGCGCGGACCTGCCGATCTGGCTCGGCGCGGAGGGTCCCAAGAACGTGGCGCTGACCGCCGAGATCGCCGACGGCTGGCTCGCCATCTACTACACGCCGCGGCTGGCCGACATGTACAACGAATGGCTCGACGAGGGCTTCTCGCGGCCGGGCGCGCGGCGCTCACGCGAGGACTTCGAGATCGCCGCCACCGCGCAGGTGATCCTGACCGACGATCGCAAGGCCGCCCTGGACGCCATCCGGCCCTACAGCGCGCTCTACATCGGCGGCATGGGCGCGGAGGAGCTGAACTTCCACGCCGAGGTGTACCGGCGCATGGGCTATGGCGAGGCGGTCGACGAGATCACCCAGCTGTTCCGCTCGGGGCGCAAAGCGGAAGCGGCCGCGGCGGTTCCGGACGAGCTGATCCTCGACACCACCATCATCGGCAACGAGGCCGAGGTGCGTGAGCAGCTGAAGGTCTGGGAGAAGGCGGGCGTCACCATGATGCTCATCGGCGTGCGCGATGTCGCCCAGTTCGAGGCCCTCCGTCCGCTGATCGAATCGTAGGAATGGGCGTAGTGTGTGACAGGGGGCACATTCGGTCCGTCGACTGAGTGAGATTTGTGGCTTGTCACACACAAGAACACGTTCTATTTTGATCCTGTGAGCTACAACATTGCGGACCTCGTCGAGCACACCATCGACCTCATGCCGGAACGTGTCGCACTGGTTGACGACTCGCGTTCGGTGACCTACGCCGAGCTGGAGGACCGGGCCAACCGGTTGGCGCACTACCTGCAGGAACAGGGTGTCAAGCCCGGTGACAAGGTCGGTGTGTACTCGCGCAACACCATCGAGGCCGTCGAGTCCATGGTGGCCATCTTCAAGGCCCGCGCGGTGATGATCAACGTGAACTACCGCTACGTTGAGAACGAGTTGCAATACATTTTCGAGAACTCGGACATGGTCGCTCTCATTCACGAGCGGCGCTACAGCGACAAGGTCGCCAATGTGCTGCCGAACGTGCCGGCCATCAAGTCGGTCATCACCGTCGAGGACGGCACCGATCTGCCGCTGCCCCCGAGCGCCGTCGAATACGAAGCGGCGCTGGCGGGTTCGCACGGCGAGCGCGATTTCGAGGAGCGCTCCTCCGACGACATCATGATGATCTACACCGGCGGCACCACCGGCATGCCCAAGGGCGTGATGTGGCGGCAGGAGGACTGGTGGCGCGTGCTCGGCGGCGGCATCAACTTCTACACCGGCGTCTTCATCGAGGACGAGTGGGAGCAGGCCAAGGGCGGCGCCAGCGGCAACTCGCCGATGGTGCGCTACCCGATCCCGCCGCTGATCCACGGCGGCGCGTTCACCGCCACCCTGCACAGCCTCTTCGACGGTGGCAAGGCCGTCATGCTGCCGGAGTTCAGCGGCCACGGAGTGTGGCAGGCGATCGAGCGGCACGGCGTGAACATGATCTTTATTACCGGTGACGCGATGGCCCGTCCGATGCTGGACGCGGTGGCCGCGGGCAATCCGGAAACCGGTGCGCCCTATAACCATTCGAGCCTGTGGGTGCTGGCCTCCAGTGCGGCGCTGTTCTCGCCCGCGCTCAAGGACGACTTCATCGAGCGGTTCCCGAACGCGCTCATCACCGACTCGATCGGCTCCTCGGAGACCGGCTTCGGCGGTCTGTCGGTGGCCGCCAAGGGCACCACCCACACCGGTGGCCCGCGGGTGAAGATCGACGGCTCCACCAAGGTGATCGACGAGGAGGGCAACGAGGTCGCGGCCGGTTCCGGCCAGGTCGGCATGCTCGCCCGCACCGGCAACATCCCGCTGGGCTACTACAACGACCCGGTCAAGACCGCCGAAACCTTCAAGGTGTTCAACGGGATTCGCTACTCCATTCCCGGCGACTACGCCCGGGTGGAGGAGGACGGCACCGTGACCATGCTGGGTCGCGGCTCGGTGTCGATCAACTCCGGTGGCGAGAAGATCTACCCCGAAGAGGTCGAGGGCGCGCTCAAGGCGCATCCGGAGATCTTCGACGCGCTGGTGGTCGGCGTGCCCGACGAGCGCTGGGGTCAGCGGGTGGTCGCGGTCGTGCAGTGTCGCGACGGTGCCCGCCCGACGCTGGACGAGCTGCGGCCGACGCTGGTCAAGGAGATCTCGTCCTACAAGATGCCGCGCAGCCTGTGGTACGCCGACGAGATCAAGCGTTCGCCCGCCGGTAAGCCCGACTACAAGTGGGCCAAGGCGCAGACCGAGGCCCGCGAGGCCGACAACCACGCGTCCGCGTCCACGGCGAAGTAGGTCCGCCGCTGAGTAATTCGAGCACAACGAATTACAAGAATGTGATTGCCCGCCTGCTTGCGCAGGCGGGCAGTTTTTGTCGGTGGGCTGTGCGAGGCTGTCTGGCATGAGCGAGAAGGCAGGCAGATCGATCACCATTTCGGATGATGTGTTGCGCTCTTTCGAGGGGCATCGGCGGGAATTGTGCGCTTACGCCTATCGAATGCTCGGGTCATCGTTCGAAGCCGAAGACGCGGTGCAGGAGACGTTCACGCGCGCGTGGAAGTCCTACGACTCCTTCGAGGGACGTTCCAGCCTGCGCTCGTGGCTCTACAAGATCGCCACCAATGTCTGCCTCGACATGCTCGACGGGCCGCAGCGGCGCGCCCGGCCGATGGATCTGAACGGCCCCTCCACCCCCGATTCCACGCTGCCCGCGCCGGAGCCGGATTACGTCTGGGTGGAACCGATTCCGAACGCGCTCGCCTTCGGCGCGGACCCGGCCGAGGCCGCCAGCACGAAAGACACCCTGCGCCTGGCCTTCGTGGCCGCCGTGCAACACCTGCCCGCCAGCCAGCGCGCGATCCTGATCATGCGCGAGGTGCTGCGGTTCTCGGCGGGGGAGACCGCCGACATGCTCAATGTCTCGCCCGCGTCGGTGAACAGCGCCTTGCAGCGCGCCCGCGCCACCATGTCGAAGGTGCAGGAGACCGCCACGGTCTCGGACACTTTCGACGAGAACAACGAGCAGCAGCGCAAGCTCGTCGACGATTTCGTCAAGGCCTTCGAGGCCTACGACATGGACGCGCTCACCGATCTGCTCAAAGCCGATGTGGCACTGTCCATGCCGCCGTTCTCGCTGTGGGTCTCCGGTCCGCAGAACGTCGCCGAGTTCATGCTCGGCACCGGCCAGGGCTGCCGGGATTCGCGCATGGTGCCGCTGGCGGGCGCGAACGGCCTGCCCGCCTTCGGCCACTACAAGCCGGGCGACGAGCCGGGCGTGTGGATTCCGTGGTCGATCACGACCCTGGAACTCGACGGAGACCAGATCTCGGGTCTGACCTTCTTCCTCGACACCGAGAAGCTCTTCCCGCTGTTCGGCCTGCCCAAGGAGCTACGCCCGAACTAGGCCGGTTCGCCCTCCTGCCGAGGCATGAGAGGAACCGGCCCGCGGACCGACCCGGCGCGCGACCCCCCTCGAAGACTGAGGATCCGGTGACCGCTGAACGATCGCCGTTGATCGGGTGGCGGGGCGGCGATGCCGCACGCACTGGCCGGTTCTCTTACCCTTGCCGGGCCGCCGGGGCCGTGCAAGATCGATCACTCACACGAATTGTGTGACCTCGAGGGGAATGCTCAACTCGGACAAGCTATTTGGTCAGCCAGGGTAGGCCATGTAGAAGGGCTCCCACTGGTGGCCGTCGGGGTCGAGGAAGGTGCGGCCGTGCATGCCGACCTCGGCCTCCTGGGCGCGTTTATCGGCATTGACCTCTTCGGTGCCGCCGGCGCGCAGGGCCGCCTCGGTGAGGTCGTCGACCTCCTGGGCGGAGGCCAGGGAGAGCGCGTACAAGCCGCCGACGGTGGCCCGGGTGTCGGCGAGCGGGCGGCTGCTGAAGGTGGTGAAGAACTCCTGGGTCAGCAGCATCAGGCAGATATTGTCGTCGACCACGATGCAGGCGGCATTGCCATCGGTGAAGTCCTGGTTCACCTTCCAGCCCAGGGCCTCGTAGAACCGTTTGGAGCGCTCCAGATCGGCCACGGGCAGGTTCAGGAAGATCATCTTGGTCGGCATGGCGGTTCGCCCCTGTCTCTGCGTTTCGAGTCGCACGTATATCGATGTACTGGTGGGGACGAAGCGGGTGCGGAAAAGTCATCGGTCGTGCGAGAGTGGCTGGGGAGGTGCCCGATGAACTACAGCTACCTGGTCGCTCTCACCGGCAGTGGCGGAACCGTGCCGCCGGAACTGGGTGTGGTGCGGCGACTGGCGCGGCGTGGCCATCGGGTGACGGTCCTGGCCGAGGAGTCTCTGGCGGGACCGGTGGCGGCGACGGGAGCGCGACTGCGGCCGCGCGCGGGCGCCGGATACGCCCGCGACACCGCCGACGAAATCGATGCCGAGCGACCGGATCTGGTGCTGGCCTCCTTCTTCGCCTTCGGGGCCATGGTCGCCGCGCAGGCCTGCGAGGTGCCGTTCTCGGTGCTGGTGCCCGGCATCTACCCGCTGCCGGTGGAGGGCGGCCCGCCGCCCGGCACCGGATTCGGCCAGGCCACCGGTCCGCTGGGCCGCTGGCGCGACCGGGTGGTCGGGTCGCTGGTGCAGCGGCGCTGGGACGAGGAGCTGCTACCCCGGCTCAATACCTTGCGCGCCGACTTCGGGCTGGAACGGCTGGCGCACTATCAGGATCAGGCGCGACTGGCCCGCCGTCAGCTGGTCTTGTCCAGTGCCGCATTCGATTTCACCGGTCAGGCCCCGGACGGGGTGCGCTGGGTGGGACCCATCCTGGATGAACCGGACTGGGCGGGGGAGGAACCCTGGACCCAGACCGACGGCGGCGAGCCGCTGATCCTGGTGGCGCTGTCCACCACCTTCCAACGCCAAACCGACTGTCTGCAAAGGATCGCCGACGCCCTGGCCCTGCTCCCGGTGCGCGGGGTGCTCACCACCGGCCCGGCGATCGACCCGGACACGATCCACGCGCCCGCCAATGTGACCGTGCTCCGGCACGGCCCACACAGCGCGATCATGCGCCACGCCAGCCTGGTCGTCACCCACGGCGGGCACGGCACCCTGATGAAGTCCTTCGCCGCCGACCTGCCGGTGCTGGTGCTCCCGCACGGCCGCGACAATGCCGACAACGCCGCCCGCGTCCGGGCGCATCGCGCGG
>NZ_JBSGBY010000344.1:0-9028 GCF_053601505.1 Nocardia sp. NPDC004722 | reverse complement strand
GCGGTCCAGGTGGGCGGGTTCGAGCAGGGGCAGGACTCGCGCGATAGGGCGTGCCACTCCGGTATCAACGGGGCGTGCCACGCCAACGACGGCGGGAGCGTCGGGCTCGGAAGGGTTTTCCGTGCCCGACGCTCCCGTCGGAAAAAGTGGGGTGCCGGTCAATTACAGCCCGGCGGCCGCGCGCAGCTTCTCCGCGCGGTCGGTGCGCTCCCACGGCAGATCGACATCCGTGCGGCCGAAGTGGCCATAGGCGGCGGTCGGCGCGTAGATCGGGCGCAGCAGGTCCAGGTCGCGGATGATCGCGCCGGGACGCAGGTCGAAGACCTCACCGATGGCGTCGGAGATCTTGATCGGGTCGATCAGCTCGGTGCCGAAGGTCTCCACGAACAGACCGACGGGAGCGGCCTTGCCGATGGCGTAGGCGACCTGAACCTCGACGCGCTCGGCCAGACCGGCGGCGACGACGTTCTTGGCGACCCAGCGCATGGCGTAGGCGGCCGAGCGGTCGACCTTCGACGGGTCCTTGCCGGAGAACGCGCCGCCACCGTGACGGGCCATGCCGCCGTAGGTGTCGACGATGATCTTGCGGCCGGTCAGGCCCGCGTCACCCATCGGGCCACCGAGCACGAACTTGCCGGTCGGGTTCACCAGCAGGCGGACGTTCGAGGTGTCCAAGGGATTCGGCAGCTGCAGCTCGGCGAGCACCGAGTCGACGACCTTCTCGCGGATGTCCGGGGTGAGCAGGTTGTCGAGGTCGATATCGGCCGCATGCTGGGTCGAGATGACCACGGTGTCGAGGCGCTTGGGGATCGAACCGTCGTATTCGATCGTGACCTGGGTCTTGCCGTCGGGACGCAGGTACGGCAGCACACCGGACTTACGGACCTCGGTGAGGCGCCGAGACAGCTTGTGCGCCAGCGAGATCGGCAGCGGCATCAGCTCGGGGGTCTCGATGGTGGCGTAACCGAACATCAGGCCCTGGTCGCCCGCGCCCTGACGCGCGATGTCATCGTCCTCGCCGCCGACGCGGGCCTCGTGCGAGGTGTCCACGCCCTGAGCGATATCCGGCGACTGCGCGCCGATGGCGACGTTCACGCCACAGGAGGCGCCGTCGAAACCCTTTGCCGAGGAGTCGTATCCGATCTCCAGGACCTTCTCGCGAACGATGGTCGGGATATCGGCGTAGGCGGTGGTGGTGACCTCACCCGCGACATGCACCTGACCGGTGGTCACCAGGGTCTCCACCGCGACCCGGCTGCGCGGATCGGCCGCGAGCAACGCGTCGAGGATGGAATCGCTGATGGCATCACAGATCTTGTCGGGGTGACCTTCGGTCACCGACTCACTGGTGAATAGGCGGCTGCCAGACGTGCGCACAGTTGTTCCCTCTCCCTCAACGGGTTTCTCGTAACGGGGTGCGACAGTAGCGTCTCCGCGCCATCGCACAACCCTTTGTCTCAGGTTATTCCAATATGTTCGTCACAGGTGGCGGCCTGCCACCCTGACGAACACATTGTGACTCAGACAGTTGCCGACCCGCGTCTGCCTATCAGACGCGGGCGTCAACCGCCTGAACCCTGCGGTGCCGAGGCTTCAGCGGAGCAAGGGGCCGAGTGCGTCGAGCACCCGGCTGGCCAGCAATGCCTTGGACCCGTGGTCCAAGGCGATCTCGGTGCCGTCGGCACCGAGCAACCAGCCGTCGTTGGTATCGACCTCGAAGGCCTTACCCTCCCCGACGGCGTTCACGACCAGCAGGTCGCAGCCTTTGCGGGCGAGCTTGGCCCGGGCGTGGGTGAGCACGTCCGCGTGCTCGTCCCCGGTCTCGGCGGCGAAGCCGACGATCGCGGTGCCCGGTAGGTGCCCGTCACGACGGGCCTGAACCAACCCGGCCAGGATATCCGGTGTCTTGGCGAGTGCGATCGAATCCGGTTCTCCCGCACCCTTTTTGATCTTAGCCGCCGCCACGTTGATGGGACGGAAGTCGGCCACCGCCGCGGCCATGATGACCGCGTCCGCGCCGAGGGCGTGCTTGTCGACGGCCACCTTCAGCTGTTCGGCGGTGGTCACGTGGACCACCTCGACCGCCGCGGGAGCGTCGAGTCCGATGGTATTGCCCGCGATCAGCGTCACCTGCGCGCCACGCTGGGCGGCCAGCCGCGCGATCGCGTAGCCCTGCTTGCCGGAGCTCCGATTGCCAAGGAAGCGAACGGGATCCAGCGGTTCACGGGTGCCACCGGCGGACACGATCACCCGGCGACCCTCGAGGTCGCGCGGCAGCGCGTCGGCGCGTTCGAGCAGCAGCCGGGCCAGACCGAAGATCTCCTCCGGCTCGGGCAGCCGGCCCGGACCGGTGTCGGTGCCGGTCAGGCGACCCGAGGCGGGTTCCATCACGACCGCACCGTGCGCGCGCAGCGTGGCCACGTTCGCGCGGGTGGCGGGGTGGTCCCACATCTCGGTGTGCATGGCCGGGGCGAACAGGATCGGGCACCGCGCGGTCAACAGCGTCGCGGTGAGCAGATCGTCGGCACGACCCTGCGCGGCGCGGGCCATCAGGTCCGCGGTGGCGGGGGCGATGACGACCAGATCGGCCTCCTGGCCGAGGCGCACGTGCGGCACCTGCGGCACATCGGCGAAGACACCGGTGTGCACGGGATGGCCGGAGAGCGCTTCGAAGGTGGCCGCGCCGACGAAGTTCAGCGCCGACTCGGTGGGAATGACACGAACCTCGTGCCCGGTTTCGGTGAACCGGCGCACGAGGTTGCAGCTCTTGTAGGCGGCGATACCGCCGCCGACTCCGACGACGACTCGGGTCACCGCGGTTTTACTCGCCTTCGGAGTGCTCGAGCAGGTCGGCGTGGATCTCGCGCATGGCCACCGACAGCGGCTTCTCCTGCAGACCCGGCTCGACCAGCGGACCGACGTATTCGAGAATGCCGTCGCCGAGCTGGTTGTAGTAATCGTTGATCTGCCGGGCACGCTTGGCCGCGTAGATGACCAGCGCGTACTTGGACGAAGTCCGCTCCAGCAGTTCGTCGATCGGCGGGTTGGTGAGGCCGACCGGAGTGTCGTAGGCGGGAACGGTCTTGATGTCCGTACTCACTAGGAAGGCTCCTGCGGGGTTGTTCGGAAGGGGGCTACCGGCCCGTGCGCTGTCTGATCGATCGAGACAGAGAGGGGCCGGTCGTCGGTTTCGTCGGTTTTGCGACCTAGGATCCCGAATTTGTGCTAACGAACAACGATACCAACTGCTCACAGGCGGTGGTCACGTGGTCGTTCACGATGACGATGTCGAACTCGTCACATGCCGCCAATTCGGTGCGAGCCGTCTGCAGACGGCGTTCGATCACCTCGGGCGATTCGGTCCCGCGTGAGGTCAGGCGGGACACCAGCTCATCCCAGCTGGGTGGGGCCAGGAAGACCAGTTTGGCCTCCGGCATGGTCTTGCGGATCGAGCGCGCGCCCTCGAGGTCCACCTCGATCAGGACGTGATGCCCTGTGACGAGCGCTTCCCGCACGGGTGCGGCCGGGGTGCCCGACCGCTGCAGTCCACCGTGGATATCGGCCCATTCGAGCAGTTCGCCGCCGTCGATCATGGCGTCGAACTTCTCGCGGGTGACGAATCGGTAGTCCTGACCGTCGACCTCCCCGGGCCGCGGAGCCCGGGTGGTGGCCGACACACTGAATACCAATTCGGGCAGTCGTTCGCGCACGCAGCGCACGACGGTGGACTTACCGACGGCCGAGGGGCCGACCAGAACTACCAGTCGACCCTTCCGAGTGTGTTCGACCACCCTCGGATTATTCGGCGCTGAAGTCGAACCGGGCCAGCAGCGCCTTACGCTGCCGGTCGCCCAGTCCGCGCAGGCGGCGAGTGGGAGCGATCTCGAGCTCGCTCATGATCTCGGCCGCCTTGACCTTGCCAACCTTCGGCAGAGCCTCGAGCAGCGCCGAAACCTTCATCTTGCCGAGAACTTCGTCCTTCTCGGCATCGGCCAGGACCGTCTTCAGATCGGTACCGCCACGCTTCAAGCGCTCCTTGAGCTCCGCCCGAGCGCGGCGAGCGGCAGCCGCCTTCTCCAAAGCAGCGGCGCGCTGCTCGTCAGTCAGCTGGGGAAGGGCCACGGTTCCTCCGTCTCATCGTTCATTGCTTGATCTACCTCCGGTAACCCGGTGGTCTCAGCGACCGTACCCACGACGCTTGCCGATTGCGAACCCACCCCCCAGGTCAGCGCGTGATTCGGCGCGCGACCGGGCCGGATGGACGGCCGCGCGGGCCGTGTGCAATCGGCCGCCGGGCCCGGCTCGCGGCGGTCGCGAATATCCTTGCAGCCAGGGCTTTTTCGGGAACTTGACAGGCACCTGGACAGGCCGGACTGGCCCCCGATGAAACCGTGACCGAGCTGTAATCTCGCGACCTGGATTTTTCTTGGATTTCTCGGCGTGTCGTTCGATTCCGTACCGCGTGTCGCACCTCACGACAGGCAGTCGCTACCGCGATGAAACACACATTTACGACATGCTTCCGATGCAGGTAGGGCAGGGTGTACGACCCCGGATCACCGTCAGGACGGCCTGTTTCGGGCCCTGACGGACACGCTCGCGCGCGAAACCGGGGTCGCGCGCACAAGTTCACCGCCCGGGCCGCCAACGCCGTGGGACGAGCGATCAGGACAAGCGTTCGATCCGTTCGCGCTGGGCGAACGCGCCGGGCTCAGCCCTCGTACTGGCACAACTCGATGAGAGTGCCTTCGGGGGCGCGCAAGTGGGCCACGCGCATGCCCCAGGCGGGTTGGTCGACGGGCTCGGCGACGATGACCGCGCCGCGCTCGCGCACCACCTCGACCGCCTTGTCGACGTCGGCGACCCGCAGCACCACGACCACACCGTCGATGCCGTCGCGCGGACGATGCTCGGCGCCGATGGCCGCGTCCTGGTAGGCGCGGGTGAACAGCGCGAGATCGCGGCCGTCGAGGCTGAAGCAGGCGTAGGGGCCCGCGTCGGATTCCGGTACGTCGCCGGGGGTTTCGTCCTTGAGGGGCAGGCCCAGCACGTCGCGATAGAAGCGATAACTGGGCGTGAAATCGTCCACCAGGACGCGGGTCTGGGCGTAGGAGACGAGGCCGAGGGCGGCGTCGGACATGAGAAATCCCACCTTTCTACCGAGCGGTCCGGTTCAGCGTAGTGCTCGGCGGGCAGGCGGGTTTCGGCTGTGCGGGGGTGGAATCAGTTGCTTTCCAGCGCGATTCGCAGACCCAGACCAACCATGAAGGTGCCCATGGCGGCGTCGAGCACGCGGCGCACCCGGCGGCGGGTGAACCACTGCCGCAGCGCGCCCACCGCGAAGGCCAGGGTCACGAACCAGCATAGGTTGGCGACCGTGCACACCACGGCCAGCTCGAGGGTGCCCAGCGCGGACGGGTCGGCTGGCAGGAACTGCGGGACCAGCGCGATGAAGAACACCGCGCATTTGGGGTTCAGCAGGTTGGTCAGCAGGCCCTGTCGGAAGGCGATCAGGCCGCCGCGGCGATTGGCGGCCGCGTCGGGATCGGGCCGGTAGTCGCCGCGCCGGGCGGCCAGCAGGGCGCGAATTCCGATGTAGGCGAGGTAGATCGCGCCGAGCAGCTTCACCACCGTGTACGCCTGGGCCGAGGCGGCCAGCAGCCCGGCCACGCCGACGGCGGTGACCAGCGCCCACACGAACACGCCGACCGCGATGCCGGCCGCGCTCGCGACCCCGGCGCCGCGCCCCGAGACCACCGAATTGCGCAGCACGATCAGGAAATCCGGTCCGGGCGACATGGAACCGAGCACGATCACCCCGGCCAACGTGAAAATCTCGGTGAGCGACAGCACCCGGCCAGCCTACGCGGCGGCCGGATACTGGTCCGGGCCTTCGGATCAGGCGGCGGGCCAGAAGTCCTTCAGGCTGGGGGCGGCCTCGCGGCCCTGGCGCAGGCCCGCGTCGTGGGCGGGAGCGAGGGCGGCCATATTGAACATGTCCAGTCCGAAGATCTCGATGGCGGCGGCGTCGGGGATGAGGAAACGCGTTGCCGCGCCGCCCAGCTCACGATCCGAGGGGCTGTGCGGGAACAGGTGCGCGAGCGGTTCGACGACCAGGATCCGTTCGGCTCCGGCGGCCAGGTCGGCGTTGATGGGTGAGCGCATGCCGCCGTCGAAGTAGTGGTCACCCGCGATCGGGATGGGCGGGAACACGCCCGGCACCGAGGTGCTCGACGCCACCGCCTCGACCAGGGTGGCCTTGCCGTCGGGCGTCCACACCTGGAGTCCACCGGTAGCCGAACTGATCGCGGTGACCCGCAGATCCCGTTGCGGCCACGCGGCATTGCCGATGAGCCCGCCGATGCGCTCCACATGCACGGCCGGATCGCCGAGATCGAATTCGAGGGCCCGCTCCCCCGCCCGGCGGCGGGCCTCGTCGGGGGTCACGCCGGGCATCGCGAGCAGGCCGAAGATCTCACCGAAGCGGTCCGGATCGAACTCGATGGGCCGGGCCTCGCGATCGTCGAGGCTGGGCAGCAACAGATTCAGGTCCATGCCCGCGGTCATCGCCGCACCCACCACCGCACCGGCGGAGGTGCCGACGATCCGCTCGGCGAGATCGGGTTCGATCCCGCCGTCCCGCAGGCCCAGGACCATACCCGCCATCCAGCTCAAGCCGACCGCACCGCCTCCTCCGAGCACCAGGGCGTGACGAATTCCGTTGAGCGGCACGGCGGCAGACATATCCCTACTTTATCCGCGGCCGAAACGAAGCGGAGACGTTTCCTCCGAAACTCGGGAGGCGACACCGCAGTCCATTCAGGCCGTGGGCCACACTTCGCGCAGGCGAGTGGCGACCTCGGCGGCCTGCCGCCAGCCCGCGTCGTAGGCGAGTCGCAGCCCCGGACCGGCGAAGACACTGGGGTCGATGATCGGCTTGGCCTCGTCGTCGGGCACCACGGAAATCACTGTGGCATCGCCCAGTTCACTGTCCGACGGTGCGTGCGGGTACAGGCCCGCCAGCGGTTCGAACACGACGATCAACTCCGCGCCCGCCGCGAGACCCGCATTGATCGGCGACACCAGGCCGCCATCGATGTAGTACCGGCCGTCCACCGGAACCGGCGGGAACACACCCGGGATGGCCGTGCTGGAAGCGACGGCCTCACCGAGGGTCGCCTTGCCGTCGGGGAACCACGTGTGCAGGCCGCCGGTGGTGACGTCGGTGGCGGTAATGACGAGATCGCGCTCCGGCCAGCCGGTCGAGCCGAGCTGGCGCGACATGCGTGCGATGTGATCGGCGGGATCACCGACATCGGATTCGAGCGCGAGTTCACCGATTCGGCGGCGGGACTCGGTCAGGTCCAGTCCCTCCGACATGACCGTGGCGATGATCCGTTGCAGCCCGGAGGTGTCGACGGCCGGAGTGGCCGGAGCGGCGGTGGGCAGGGTCGCGATCAGGGCCACCAGATCGACCTCGTTGGCCAGATTGGCGGCCACGACCGAACCGGCGGAGGTACCGACGAACCGATCGGCCCGCGACAGGTCGATCCCGAGTTCCTGCAGGCCGATCGCCAGGCCGGTCATCCAGAGGATACCGACGGCACCCCCGCCACCGAATACGACCGCGTTGCGAAAACCATTGGGAGACACGGGGGAAGCCATGCCGTCACTGTAGCTCCGAAAACGCCGGAACGGGGCGGGCCCGCCGAGGACTCGGATTCAGGCCTGGCATTTGGTGAAGGCGTCCGGTAGCGCGCCGTCACCGTAGATTCCGGCGGTGCGGCTTTCGAAGCGGGGGCCCTTCGGGGTCAAGGCGATGATGTCGTCGTAGGCGCCGAGGGCGGAGAACTGGGCGTCGAACTGCTTGGTGGTGTCGACCTGGACGACGCCGACCGGAGTGAAGGCGTGGATCTTGCCGCCCTCCTTGATCATCAGCGTCTTGCCCGGGTAGTGCGCGAATACCTGGCCGGGCTGATGGGCTTTGGCGGCGAAGGCGGCGAGGTCGGTGCGGCCGTGGATGACCTGGCGGTTGCCGTCGGTGCCGGGGAAGCTGAAAACGCCGTCCTCGGTGAACAATCCGGCCCAGGCGTCGGCCTGGCCGTAGTCGAAGTAGGGGCCGTAGGCGGAGAAGAGGTTGTCGATCTGGGCGCGGGTCTCGGCGTTCGGGCCGTCGCAGGCGGGCGCGGCCGACGCCGGTGTTCCGGGGGCGAAGGTGAGACAGGCGGTGGCGAGCAGGGTGGCGGCGACGGTGTTGAGGCGCATCGGTTTTCCTTCCGGAGGGCGGGTGGCTCGATCCTTCGAGCGGCCGGAAGGGGCGACCAGCGAGGGTCCCGATGACCCGTCCACGATGTCCGATGAACGGGAATCGCCCCGGTCGCGGTGGGGCGACCGGGGCGATTCCGCAGCGCGAGGCTTATTGCAGCGCTACTGTATTCAGCTTTGCAGGAAGGCGAATTCGGCGGCGAGTTCGGCCACCTTCTCCTTCAGCGCGGAGACCGTCGGGCCCGCCTTGAGGACCTCGCGGGAGACGTTCGGCAGGACCGCGCCGAGATCACTCGCCGGGACCAGCTTGCGAATCGAGTCCGCTCCCCCGCCCTGCGCGCCGACACCGGGCATGAGGATGGGGCCGTTGAGCTTGCTCAGGTCCGGGACCTTGTCGAGGGTCGCGCCGATCACCACACCGACGGAGCCGAATTCGGCTCCGACGTTCGCGGCGGCCGCGTCGTCGACCATGCGCTGGGCGATGGTGCGGCCGTCGGGGCCGGTGATGTTCTGCAACTCCACGCCCTCCGGATTGGAGGTGGCGGCGAGCACGAACACACCGCGACCGTTGGCCTTGGCGAGGTCGACGGCCGGTGCGAGGGAGCCGAATCCGAGGTACGGCGAGATGGTGACCGCGTCGGTGCCCAAGGGCCCGTCGCCGAGCCAGGCGTGGGCGTAGGCGTCCATGGTGGAGCCGATGTCACCGCGCTTGGCGTCGGCGAGCACCAGGGTGCCCGCGGCCCGCAGCGCGGCGATTGTCTCC
>NZ_JBSGBY010000343.1:0-9048 GCF_053601505.1 Nocardia sp. NPDC004722 | reverse complement strand
TGCTTGGCGGAGAGGAGTTCTCCCTTGCCGAGCGCGCGGACCCAGCGGCCGACGTCGGTCACCGTGGAGTTGAGATTGCCGCTGTGCACGAAAGCGGTGGGGTTCCAGTTGGTGGCGTCCTCGAAGACCTTGCGCTCGGTGGTGTAGCCGTGCAGCACCGGCTCGTCGATGCGCGCGGTGAGCACCACCTCGGAGTCGCGCATGCGCAGCGGATCCAGCACATAGCGGCGGATCAGGTCGCCGAGGGGTTTGCCGGTGGCTTTCTGCAACACCTCGCCGAGCACGACCAGATCGCTGTGCGCGTACGCGAAGCTGGTGCCGGGGTCGAACAGCGGCGGTCGAGCATTCGCCAGGTCGAGCAGCTCTTGGCCGGTCCAGGTGTGGAACGGGTTGTCGGCGAAGCGTTTCAGGAACTCCGGGTCGGTGACATAGTCGGCGATGCCGGAGGTGCTGTCGGCCAGCATGCGCGGGGTGATGCGATCGGCGCGCGGGAAATCCGGCAGCCAGCGGTTGATGGTCTGGTCCAGGCCCACGACGCCCTGCTCGTCGAGATGCCAAAGCACCGTCGAGACCATGGGCTCCATCGGCTGACCCACGCGTAGCCGCATGTCAGAGGTGGCGGGCACGCCCAGCGGTGAGTCGCCCACCGCGCCGAGGGCGAGTTGCTCGTCACCACGCCACACTCCGAATACGGCCGCGCTCAGGCCGAGTTCGCCCAGCTTTCCGCGCACGACGTCGGTGATCTGGGCGGACTCGGGGGAGGCCGTCGGCTGAGATTTGTGATCCTCGCTCGATCCGCAGGCGCTGAGGGCCACGGCGAGCGCGATGGCCAGCGCCGCGCACACCCGTTGCCGAGAAGACTCGCTCATCACCGTGACTCCCTTGCCTAGGCAAACGGTTCTATCGGTGTCCGTCCGGAATCTACTAGATCAAACCGATCGGTACGTCTGATCGAGTTGATGCGGCGTGCGCTTCCCGTGCCGGCCGTCCTGGACGACCGGCGACGGTGCGAGCTGTGCGCATTGCTGGAACTTGTGGTCGCGCAATGGAATTCAGGCTGGCGACCGGCGCGTCAGAGGGGTGGTTGCTCTGGTGTCGGGGCGGGGGTGACGAATCCGTCGACCGCGCCCACGGCCGCGCCGACTCCCGCGCCGAGCGCCGCGAATGGGGCGGCGACCATGGCGTAGCCCAGTGCCGCGCCGACGACCGGGACGACGACCAGGCCGATGGGGGCGAAGGGGAGGCCGGCGATCAGGCCGGAGACCACGCCGATGACCGCTCCGGTGCTCGCGATCGGGGCGGCGGCGGTGGCTCCGACTGCCCCGCCGACCGCGGCGTCACCGATCACTGTTTTGGCGATGTGTGTCGCGCGCGCCGGGTCGAGACCGGCCGCTTCGAGCGATTGGGTCAGGGCGGTCTCGGCCCCGGCGGCGGTCGCGTTGATCTGCTGGGTTTGCTCGGCGGTGAGCCAGAAGGGCTGCTCGAGCTGAATGGTGCCGATGCGGATCTGCGAATCGGGGATATCGGCCGCCGGTTGGGTGGCCGGGACTGATACCTCGTCGGCCAGGGCGGGGGTGGTGCCGAGTAAGGCGAGGGTCAGGGGGAGGGCCGCGGCGACGGCGAACCGGGACACGCGGTGAGAGATGGGGCGAACCGGGCGGGTGGGCTGCTCTGTGCCCATAGGGAACCTCATTCCGAAACATCGATGCCTACCGCAGCTTGATTCGAAACGGGAGCCCATTCGGATATGTGCCGAACCCGCCAATGTGGAAATGAGTGTGGCCCAGGAACTTTCGTTCCCGGGCCGCAAGCGCTACGGGTGAACCATGCGCGGGCCGCGCCCGCCGCCGCCCCAGCCGCCACCGTGGTGATGATGCCCGTGATGCAGCATCACCAGCATGAACACGACGTAGAGCACCGTGAACACGACGAACAGCGCACCGCCGATCCACAGCGAGAGGATGCCGAGGTAGCGAGCCCGCTGCGAGGCATGCCGCGCCCCGTCGGCGTCACCCTCGCTCCACAGCGGGAACACATTGAGCGCGTGGGTGAACGCCGAGAACGACAGCGGCCAGAAGAACAGCAGGGAAGCGACGGCCCAGCCGATATTGTTGGCGGGCCGGACCGGCGCCGGTGGCTGGGCAGTAGCGGGTGCCGCGGTCGCCGCGGGTATCTCGGTTGTTCGGGGCTCGTCGGGCGTAGCGCCGGGGTCCGGGGTCGTCATGGCGGAATCCTTTTCGAATTGCCTGGTCCGCGAGTTTTCGCGAGCTCTATGCGTCGATTACGCACCCGGTGCCTGGCAATCGACGGTGAACCGCCGGTGAGATAGCTGCGGGCTATCGGTGCGCTACTGGAGGTCGCCGGACAATGCCTCGGCCACCTCGGTCAGCAGCGGCGCGGCCCGGTCGACCAGCTCGTCGGTCATCCGCCCCGCCGGACCGGACACCGAGATCGCGAGCCGCGCCGGTGCTTTGGGCACCGCCACCGCCACGCAGCGCACGCCCAGCTCCTGCTCGCCCTCGTCCATGGCGTACCCGACCCGGGCGGCCTCGGTCAGCTGCCGGGCGAACTCGTCCGGCTCGGTGATGGTGGAGTCGGTGTAGCGCGGCATTCCGGTGCGCGCCAACAGTTCTCGCGTCAGGTCCGGCGGCGATCCGGCCAGTATCGCCTTGCCCACGGCCGTGCAGTGCGGCAGCGCGCGGCGGCCGACCTCGGTGAACATGCGCATGGAGTGCCGCGACTGCACCTGTGCCACATAGACGATCTGATCCCCGTCCAGCATGGCCATGTTCGCGGACTCGCCCAGCTCGTCGACCAATCGCTGCAGATGCGGCCGCGCCAGCACCGCCAGCATCTGCGAGGAGCTCTCGCCGAGCTTGATCAGCTTGGGGCCCAGCACATATTTGCGCGTCGGCTCCTGATGCAGGTAGCCCAGATCGACGAGGGTGCGGACCAGCCGATGAATGGTGGGCAGCGGCAGCCCCGACTGGGTGGCGAGCTGCGACAGCCCCATCATGCCGCCCTCGTCCGCCATGAGTTCGAGCAGACCGAAGGCGCGCTCGATGGATTGCACGCCGCCGGTACCGGCCTTGGGTCCCTTTGCTGCGGGCACTCCAAGTCCTCCTTCACTTTTCCGAATGCCGGAATAGTAGCCTGAGCCCCATGCGGCTACGCGCGGAGTTCACGACCGAACCGTTCCATGGCGAAGGGGAGGCGCCGCCGCATGCGCTGGCGGCCCTCGACCTCGCCGAATCGGCCGGTCTGGAATGCGATTTCGGTCCGCTCGGCACCTCGGTGGCCGGGACGGACGACAAACTACTGCCGGTGCTGGGCGAGATCATGGTGACCGCCTTCGCCCACGGCGCGACGAGAGTGACGATGCAGGTCGAGACGGATGACTGAACGTTCGCCGGGCGAGGCGCACCCGGTGCTGGTGACCCTCGCCCCGATTCTGGAGAAGACCGGCGGCCGCCTGGTGGCCCCGGAAAAGGCCGCCGCCGATGACATTCCGGTGGTCTGGGAGGGCGAGACGCTGGCCTGCGTGCGCTTCGGCGCGCCAGAACCTGACACTCTCGGCGGCCTGGAGAAGATCCTGGAGGACGTGGCCGTCGAACTGGGCGGTCCGTTGACCGGGCTGCCGCGCGCTGACAAGCAGCGTGCCGTGCGATTGCTGGAAGAGCGGGGCGCGTTCACCTTCCGCAAGTCCGCGGAGACGGTCGCGGCGGCGCTGGGCGTCACCCGCTTCACGGTCTACAACTACCTCAACCGGGAACGGGCCTAGCGACCCAATCGGCCGACAGATATATATTCAACGGATTGTTGACCCTGCTTTGTGGTGCGTGCCACTGTTCTCGTCTAGCGGAATGACCCTTCCGCTGTCCGAGAGAGGTAGCGCCAATGGAGACGAGCCGCGCGGCTGAAGCACCCGGCCGACATCCGGTCGATGTCGTACCCCCGCCGTTCCAACTGGTGGCCGGCGGCCTGCAGCACATCGCGGCCATGGTCGCCGGGGTCGTCGCACCGCCCCTGATCGTCGGCGCGGCAGTCGGTTTGAGCACTCCCGAAACGGTCATGCTGATCACCGCGAGCCTGTTCACGGCCGGTCTGGCCACGCTGTTGCAGTCGCTGGGCTGGTGGAAGTTCGGCGCGCGGCTGCCGCTGATCAACGGCGGCTCGTTCGCCGCGGTCGGCCCGATCCTGGCCATCGCCAAGGACGCCGCGCCGGGCAAGGCGCTCCCGGTCATCTTCGGCGCCACCCTGGTGGCCGGTGCCATGGCCGTCTTCGCGGCCCCGTATTTCTCACGGCTGCACCGGTTCTTCCCGCCGATCGTCGGCGGCACGGTCATCTCGCTCATCGGCCTGTCGCTGCTGCCGGTCGCGCTCGGCTGGATCAGCGGTGCGGGCGAGGGGGCGATGGGTGAGGCGCACGTGCCGATGAAGAACCTGGCCGTCGCCGCGTTCTCGTTGGTGGTCGTGCTGCTGTGTCACCGATTCCTGAAGGGCTTCGGTCGGCAGCTGGCCCTGCTGATCGGTCTCATCGCGGGCTCCCTGCTGGGTTGGCCACTGGGACTGCTGGATACGGCTCCCGTGCGCTCCGCGGCTCTGGTCGGCTTCATCCCGCTCTGGCACTTCGGCGCGCCCGAATTCCAGATCGGCGCGATCGTCTCGCTGTGCATCGTGATGCTCGTGGTGATGACCGAATCCACCGCCACCATGATCGCGCTGGGTGAGATCGTGGAGCGCCCGGCCGAGGAACACCACATCGCGGGCGGCCTGCGCGCCGCGGGCATCGGCACCATGCTGGCCTCGGTGATGGGCGGATTCGCCTGCGGCGCTTTCGCGCAGAACGTCGGCCTGGTCGCGCTGACCCGCATGTACAGCCGCTTCGTCGTGGCGGTCAGCGGCGCGCTGCTGGTCCTGCTGGGCCTGTTCCCGGTGGCGAGCGCGGTGGTCGAACTCGTCCCCAAGCCCGCCCTCGGCGGCACGGGTCTGGTCTTGTTCGGCACGGTCGCGGCCAGCGGCATCCGGACCCTCGCCAAGGCCGATCTGGGCGACCCGATCAACTCCCTGATCGTCGGCGTCTCGCTGTTCATCGGCATGACCCCGACCGTGGCCCCGTCCTTCTACGCCGGTCTGCCGGGCCCGTTCTCGATCATCCTGGCCTCGGGCATCAGCGCGGGCTGTGTGACGGCTCTGGTGCTCAACCAGCTGTTCAAGAACCGAGCCAGCAATGTTCTGGCAAGTGCAAAACCGGCTTGCGAAGCGCCCTGACCAGCAGTTTCCGTATATTTTCAACAAAATGTTGACTAACTGTTGTGGCCCGTGACACGCTTCACCCGTAGCGGAATCACCCTTCCGTTATCCGAGAGAGGTAGCGCCAATGGTGACGTTGGTCGAATTCAATTCGACAGCGAGTGAAGAACTCTTGCCGGTCCTGCTGACCTGCTGTGACGCCCCGAGCTGGGCGGACGGCGTGCTGGCGGCCCGGCCCTACGCCGATATCGACGGCGTGCTGGCCCAGGCCGACAAGCTGGCCGGAGCCCTGCCGGCCGACGAGGTCGACCGCGCACTGTCGGCACACCCCCGCATCGGCGATCGGGTCCAGGGCAGCGACACCCACTCCGCGTGGTCGCGTCAGGAACAGTCCGGCGTCAGCCAGGACGAATCCGTGGCCGCGCAGCTGCTGGAGGGCAACCTCGCCTACGAGAAGCGTTTCGGACGGGTCTTCCTGATCTGCGCGACCGGCCTGTCGGCCGAGCAGATTCTGGGCAGCCTCACCGCGCGCCTCACCAACGATGACGCGACCGAGGCGGCCGTGGTCGCCGAGGAACTCCGCAAGATCGCCGTTCTCCGACTGCGAAAGGTATTCGACGCGTGAGCACCATTACGACGCACATCCTCGACTCCGCGCTGGGCAAGCCCGCGGCCGGCGTCGAGGTGCGGCTGGAGCAGGTCACCCCGGTAGCCCGGGACGTGGCCGCGGGCAAGACCGATGACGACGGCCGGATCAAGGATCTCGGCCCCGAGGGTCTAGAGGCCGGTAACTACCGCCTCACCTTCGACATCGAAAGCTACGCCGCCGCAACGAATCAGACGTACTTCTACCCGTCGGTCTCGATCACTTTCAAGGTCGCCGGGCAAGCGGGCGAGCACTACCACGTGCCCCTGCTCATGAGCCCCTTCGCCTATTCCACCTACCGAGGAAGCTGAACTCACATGGCAATCAAGCTGGGACAGAACCAGTACGGCAAGGCCGAGAACCGCGTCGTGCGCGTCTACCGCGACACCCCGCGCCACCAGATCCGCGATCTGAACGTCTCGACCTCGCTGCGCGGTGAGTTCTCCGACGCCCACATCACCGGTGACCAGGCCGACGTGCTGCCCACCGACACCCAGAAGAACACCGCCTTCGCCTTCGCCAAGGAGAAGGGCATCCACTCCATCGAGGAGTACGCCCTCACTCTCGCGGATCACTTCATCTCCCGGGCCCCCACCGCCACCGGTGCGCGCATCGAGGTCGAGGAGTACTCCTGGGATCGCATCGAGGTCGACGGCCAGCCGCACGATCACTCGTTCGTGAAGTCCAACCAGGGCATCCGCACCACCGTGGCGAACGTCGACGGCGTCGGCCCGGATCGCGTGGCGCACATCGTCTCCGGCGTGAAGGACCTCGTACTCCTCAAGAGCACCGGCTCGGAGTTCCACGGCTTCTTCAAGGACAAGTACACCACCCTGCAGCCGACCAACGATCGCATCATGGCGACCTCGCTGGTGGCGCAGTGGCGCTACAACCACACCGACGTCGACTGGGACAAGACCTACGACGCCATCCTGAAGGTGCTGCTGCGCCAGTTCGCCGTGGTGCACTCCTACGCGCTGCAGCAGACCCTCTACTCGATGGGTCGCGCCGTGCTCGAGCAGTTCACCGAGGTCGCGGAGATCAAGTTCTCGGCCCCGAACAAGCACCACTTCCTGGTGGACCTGAGCCCCTTCGCCCTGGAGAACCCGGGCGAGGTCTTCATCGCCGCCGACCGTCCGTACGGCCTCATCGAGGCCACCGTCGAGCGTGACGACGCGCGCGACGCCGGTAATGCCTGGACCGCCATCCCCGGCTTTTGCTGATCAGCACCGCGCTGAGTTCTTCTTCGTACAGCTAGTAGGAGGTGCGGCGATGGGTGATAGCCATAGCCGCGTGGAAGTGACCGTGACTCGTCCAGAGGACCAGCGTTATTCGCTCTGGCAGTCCCTGGTCTACGGAACTCAGCACATCCTGACGATGTACGGCGGTGTGATCGCACCGCCGCTCATCGTGGGAGGTGCGGCCGGGCTCTCGGCGTCGGACATGGCACTGCTGGTGACAGCGGGCCTGTTCGTCTCGGGTCTGGCGACACTGCTGCAAACGCTCGGCATCGGGCCGGTCGGCTCCAGATTGCCGATCGTGCAAGGTATTTCGTTCGTCAGCGTCTCGACGATGGTCACCATCGCGCAGGAGGGCGGGCTGCGGCCGGTCTTCGGCGCGATCATCGTCGCGGGTGCGATCGGCCTGGTGCTGTCCAGTTTCTTCGCGAAGCTGGTCCGCTTCTTCCCATCCGTGGTGACGGGAACGATCATCACGGTGATCGGACTCTCGTTGCTGCCCACCGCATTCCGGTGGGCGATGGGCAACAACGCCAAGGCCGCCGATTACGGCTCGATGGGCAATATCGGCTTCGCGGGGCTGACCCTGGTCATCATCCTGGTGATCAGCCGCCTGTTCCAGGGCGCGATCTCGCGGCTGTCGATCCTCATCGGCCTGGTGATCGGCACCATCATCGCCGCGGCGACCGGCCACACGGACTTCTCCGGGGTCCGCAAGGCCGACATCTTCGCGCTGCCGCCGATCATGCACTTCGGCAGCCCGACCTTCCAGGTCGGCGCGATCGTGTCCATGACCATCGTGATCCTGGTGATCATGGTGGAGACCACCGCCGACGTGCTCGCGATCAGCGAAATCGTCGGTACCGAAGCCGATTCCAAGCGGGTGGCGGCCGGTCTGCGGGCCGACATGCTGTCCTCGGGTGTGGCTCCGGTGTTCGGCAGCTTCCCGTGCTCTGCCTTCGCGCAGAACGTGGGGCTGGTCGCGCTCACCGGCATCAAGAGCCGATTCGTGGTCGCGACAGGCGGTGTCGTGCTGGCGCTGCTGGGCCTGTTCCCCGTCGTGGGAGCCGTGGTGGCCGGGATTCCGTATCCCGTCCTCGGCGGCGCGGGCATCGTGTTGTTCGGTTCCGTTGCGGCGAGCGGTATTCGCACGCTGGCACGGGTCGACTTCACCGACAACCTGAATATGGTCCTGGTGGCCGTGGCGGTCGGAGTGGGCGTGATTCCCATTGCCGCACCGACATTTTGGGACAAGTTCCCGACCGGTATCGGAGTCGTCATGCACTCCGGCATCTCGGCGACAGCCATCGCGGCGATCGTGCTGAACCTGGTGTTGAACGAGATCAAGCGTGGAAACAAGCCCGGCGCTTCGGTGTTCGCGGCGGCCGATGATGCGAAGGACGAACTGGGCGATCGTCTCGAGGACGACATCCGCCCCTCGTAGGTCCGCACAGTACTGGCTAGTAGCTCCCGGGACTCCTTGACGGGATTGTTCTGGGAGCATTAGCATTTTCATATCCCAGAAAAACATTTCCGCATTGCGGAAAATAGGGCAGAAGCTCGTAAGACGCTCTGCGGAAACGACTGGAGGGATTCCATGACTCACTCGCTCAACTACGCGGTCAACTGCTCGCTGCTGTTCACCGAGCTGCCGATCCTGGAGCGCGCCGCCGCTTCCAAGGCAGCGGGTTTCGACGCCATCGAATTCTGGTGGCCCTTCGCCGAGGCCGTCCCGGCCGACAAGGACGTGGACGCGTTCGTGGCGTCCGTGCAGGACGCGGGCGTGCAGCTGATCGGGCTCAACTTCTTCGCCGGTGACATGCCCGGCGGCGACCGCGGCCTGGTGTCGTGGCCCGCTCGTGCCGCGGAGTTCAAGGACAACATCGACGTGACCGTCGGCATCGGAGAGCG
>NZ_JBSGBY010000342.1:0-9060 GCF_053601505.1 Nocardia sp. NPDC004722 | reverse complement strand
CCCAGCCAATCCGCCGCGAAATCCGCGACCTGATCGGCCGGCGCGACCTCGCCCGCGCTCCACGACAACAACAGCGACAGCGCGTGCTTGCACGGGAACTTGCGGCTCGGGCAGGTGCATTTGTACGCGGGCCCCGACAGATCCACGATGGTCTGATACGGCCTGCTGCCGCTGCCCTGACACAGCCCCCACAGTGCGGTGTCGTGAATCCCCGTGCCGCTCCACTTGCTACGCAGCTTGCGCGCGGCGGTCAGCGACGCGGCGTCCGGTGCGAGCGAGCCGATGTGATCGGCGGTCCAAGCGGTGGTCATCCTTCCCCCTTCCTCGGTTGAGCAAAGTTGTATCGGAAGGCACCGACAGATCCGAGCCGCGCCCGCAGCCCCGAATCGTGATGTGAAAATCGTTCTGCCAGTTGCGGTTCGGGAGATGGCGGCAGCTGCCACGCAGGTGATTCGCGGTCGGCGGTAGGGTCGCGGGCATGGCCCGCGTCGCGATCGAATACTGCACCCAATGTCGCTGGCTGCTGCGCGCGAGCTGGATGGCGCAGGAGTTGCTCTCCACCTTCGCCACGGACCTTTCCGAGGTGGCCCTGATCCCCGGCGAGGGCGGGGTCTTCCGCATCACCGTCGACGGCGAACAGATCTGGGAACGCAAGGCCGACGGCGGTTTTCCCGATATCGCGGTGCTCAAGCAGCGCGTCAGGGACCGCGTGGCCCCCGACAGGTCGCTGGGCCACGCGGACAAGAAGGCGGACTAGCCGCAGCAGCCGCCACCGCAGCAACCGCCGCCCGACGGGGCGGCGGGCGCGGCCACGGGCGACGATCCGGCCCGGCCGACGGTCCCGAAGGTCGTCAGCAGCTTGACCGTGTCGTCATGCCCCACCGGGCACGCCGCGGGCGCCGACGACTCGGCCATCGGACGATTCATTTCGAAGGTATCCCCGCACTCCCGGCAGCGATACGAGTAACTCGGCACGCCGACAGCCTAATAGACGTGTCGGAACGACTCGGTACGCTCGATTTACGGGGTACGAGGAGGTGGCTGGTGAGCACACAGATCTTCGACACACTGTCGGAAGACGCGGGCGCGCCATTGGTGCGCACGACCAGCGGTGAGATTTCGGGTTCGCGCGAGGGCAAGATCGCCGTCTGGCGCGGCATCCCCTACGCCGCCACCACGGCCGGGCCCAACCGCTTCCGCCTGCCCCAACCCCCGCAACCCTGGACCGGGATCCGCCCCTGCGTCGACTTCGGCGACGTCGCACCCCAATCGCCCGGTTTCGTCCCCGTCGACGGCAGCCTGCGCATGGGCGAGGACTGCCTCTGGCTCAATGTCTGGGCCCCCGTCGAGCCCAAGGACGACCACCGCCCGGTGCTGGTCTGGCTGCACGGCGGCGCGTTCTGCCTGGGGACCGCCGCCCAGGCCATCTACGACGGCAAACGCCTGGCCGAGACCGGCGACGTGATCGTGGTCACCGTCAACTACCGGCTCGGCGCGCTCGGCTTCCTGGACCTGTCCTCGCTCGGCGACGAATTCACCCCGAATCTGGGCCTGCACGACCAGATCGCCGCGCTGCGCTGGGTGCGTGACAATATCGCGGCCTTCGGCGGCGATCCGGGCAATGTCACCGTCTTCGGCGAATCCTCCGGCGCGGGCTGCGTGACCGCGCTGCTCACCTCACCGCTGTCGGCGGGCCTGTTCCACCGGGCCATCGCCCAATCCCCGCCCGCCACCACGGTTTTCGGGCCCGAACGCGCCGCCGTGGTGGCCAAGCGCTACCTCGAACTGCTCGACCTCACGGCCGACCGGGCCACCGAACTGCTGACCATGCCGATGGAACGCATCATCACCGCGGCGGGCACCCTGCTCGACGAGGTGCCGCTGCGCGAACCCGGCCGCCTGGCCGCCGCGCCCGTGGTGGACGGCAATCTGCTGCCCACGTACCCGAGTGAGCGCTTCCAGCAGGGCCGTTCGCATCGGGTGCCGCTGCTCATCGGCACCAACCGGGACGAGGCGTCGCTGTTTCGGCTGTTCCGCTCGCCCATCATGCCCGTCACCCCCGACGCGGTGAACGCCATGCTGCGCGGGGTCGCCGCCGACCATCCGGGCCTGTCGCCGGAGCGGATCGCCGAGATCGCCTCCGCCTATGAGGCCAGCACCCCGCGCGGCGCGCTCACCATGTCCACCGACGCCGCCTTCCGCATGCCCTCGCACTGGGTCGCCGACGCGCACTCGGCGCACTCGCCGACCTGGATGTACCGCTTCGACCACGCCACCCCGATGCTCAAGGCGGCCCGCGTCGGCGCGGGGCACGCCACCGAATTGCCTTATGTCTTCGGCAATTTCGGCTCCTTCGACTACGACCCCACCTTCTGGCTGGGCGGGCGGAAAGCGGCGCAGGAGGTCTCGGGGCGGATGATGCGCCGCTGGCTGGCCTTCGCGGGCTACGGCGTGCCCGCCGCCATCGACGGGTCCAAGCACTGGCCGCCCTACAGCGCCGCGACCCGGCGGACCCTGGTCATCGACACCGTGGACCGGGTCGTCGACGACCCGGACCGGGACCGCAACACCATTTGGGGAGACGACGTCGTCGGCTTCTACTGAGCGGGCACCGTGGCGCGGTGGCCCAGCCGGGCGGGCATGTGCGCGTACCCGTGCAGGGTGTAGAGCGGACGCCGCCTCGGCGGCCCGTCCAGCGCCAGATCGGGGAAGTTGTCGAACAGCGAGCGCAGCGCGTACACGCCCTCCATCCGGGCCAGGCTCGCGCCCAGGCAGGTGTGGATGCCGCTCGAAAACGTCAGGTGCTCACGGGCATTCGACCGGGTGATGTCGAAGCGGTTGGGGTCCTCGAACTTGGCGGGATCGCGATTGGCCCCCGCCAGCGACATCACCACCACCGTGCCCGCGGGGACCGCGTGCTCGCCGACCTCGGTGTCGCACAGGGCGAGTCGCGCGGTCATGGTGACCGGCGGGTCGAAGCGCAGGATCTCGTCCACGGCCTGCCCCCACAGGTCCGGGTCCTCCTTCAGCTTCGCCAATTGCTCTGGGTGCGAAAGCAATTGGACGACGCCGTTGCCGATCAGATTGACCGTCGTCTCGAAACCCGCGCCCATCAGCAGGCTCGCGGTGGCCTTCAGCTCCCGGTCGTCCAGATCGCCCGCGGTGACCAGGCTGCTGAGAATGTCCTCGCCGGGCTCGCGCCGCAACCGCGCCAGGTGATCGTCGAGGTAGCCGTCCATCACCCCCATGGCGAGATACGCGTCGCGCCAGGTGCGCCACGAGATGCCGATATCCAGCAGCGGGCTGCCCGCGTCACCCCAGGCCAGGAACTCGTCCCGCTTCTCCTGGGGGAAACCCAGCATCTCGGCGATGATCGCGATCGGCACCTGCTGGGCGAAACCCGCGATCAGATCGGCCGAACCGCCCGGCGGCAGCGCGTCGAGCAGCTCGGCGGTCACCGATTCGATCCGGTCCCGCAGCCGCCCGATGGCGCGCGGTGTGAAGGCGGCCGACACCGACTTGCGCAACCGCGTGTGCTCGGGCGGATCGACCATGAGCATGGACGGCGGCTCCACCGGGTTCGGCGGCGTCTGCACCGACTTCAGACGGTTGCGCAGCCACTTGGGCATGTCGATGCCGTCGGGGCCGAAGCTGCCGAAGCGGTTGTCGCGCAGGATGGCCCGGGTGAACTCGTAATCTGTGGTGACCGTCCAGTACGACTTCGGCGACAGCCGACCCAGGGAACGGATCTCCTCGATGCTCGGGTACGGATCCCGCAACGCCGCCTGGGTGGTGATCAACCGCGCGAACGGATCGCGGCGAGCCTGTAGCCGTAGCGCGTAGCGCGCGCCGCCCTGTTCGACCACCCAGCGGGCCCAATACCGTGGACTCATCATCACGGGACTCCCTCGTCATCGGATGATTCCACGGTACGGAAACCGTTGGCGGCGAAAAACATCCCGCGGAGGGAAACGGCGCTCCTACCGGGGTAGGAGAAACCAACTCTCGGACTCTCAGGGGCTTCCCCTGAAACCCCTTTCACGGACTCTCCGGGTCGCCCCGAAACCTCTTCTCACCGACGCTCGGTGGTGACCCTTTCGGATTCGATGCGTCGCTCCCGCGTGGCCGGGTCCTGGTTGGCGACCTGCACCAGCGACGCGCCCGCCGCCAGCACCGCGACGAACCCGTCGATCAGCTCGGCCGGGGTGTCCCACGAACCGGTCGAGAGCACTCGGTCCTCGCCGGTGAACCCTTGCCGCGCCGCCGATTTCCGGGCCTGCTCGAGGACTTCCGACACCGACGCGCCGTCCAGCGCGCACCCGATGCCGCCGGGCCGGAACTGGTCGCCGTGCACGCGCACCGAGGTCGCGTAGTCGGTGACGCCGATCGGCAGGTTCTTGACCGGCATGCCCATCGGATCCAGCGACAGCGCCGCCACCTCGGCGATCGGCTCGGCCTCGTCGATGCGGTCCGCGGTCACCAGCGCCAGTTCCGCGTCCGGGTCGGCGTGCAGCACCACCTCGGTCCCGGCCCACCAGCAGCCCAGCAGCACGGCAGCGGTCTGCCAGTGCGCGGGCAGCAGCACGGCGACGCGCGCTCCCGCGCTCAGCCCGAACTCGTCGCGAATCATATTGGCGGTCTTGGCCGCCCAGTTGGCCAGCGTCAGCGCGGACAGTTCGATGCGCGCGCCGGTGGCGTCGTCGTAGAAGGTGATGCGCGGGCCCGCGGGGTCGCGGGCGAGGATGGGGTCGAGTACCGCTTCGGTGAGGGTCTCGTTCAGTTCACGCATTTCGGTCCGTTCGTGCCGGCATCGATGGGTGGAGCGGGAGGCACCGGCGTCGCGGTCGTACTCCCTCCGGAGAAGTCGATGCCGCCACTGCCGGTCGCCGAACCCGGACCAGCGTAGTCACTCGCCAGCACCACGCGAATGGTGCCCGCCGGAAGTCCCGTCTCGCCGATCACCGGCAGCCCGCCCAGCGCCGCCGCCACCGCGCGCGCCTTCGGGTCCCCGCCCGACCCGGCCAGCACCCGGCTGCTCTGGATCGGCCCGCCGATCCAGTTGTCCACCGTCCCGGTCCGGAATCCCTTGGCGGCCAGGGCCTGTGCCGCCTGCCCGGCCAGCCCGCCGGTGCCGGACGCGTTGTAGACGTCGACGGAGATGGTGGAGGGGTCGATGCCGCCGTCACCCTCGTCGTCCCCGCCCACCGTCTTGGCGACGAACTTCTGCACCGCGGGCGGATCCACCCGCACCACGGATTCACCGTTGTCGGTCCAGCCGTTGAGATCCTTGACCGGGATGGTCGCGAACTTCACCTGCCCGCCGGAGAGGTCCTGGAGCTGATGCAGGAAGCCCAGCACGTCCCAGCCGTCGTCGAGCACCACCGTGCGGCCCACCGCGTTGCTGAGTTCCTGCAGCCGCGACGGGCTGGTGAGCATCTTGGCGCTGAGCACCTGATGCACCAGCTGCGCCATGTACACCTGCTGGCGCACGATCCGGTCCAGGTCCCCGCGCGGCAGGTCGTGCCGCTGCCGCACGAAGCTCAAAGCCTCTGCGCCATTGAGCTTCTGCGGTCCGGCCGGGAAGTCCGCACCCGAAAGCGGTTCGTCCACCGCGTTGTTCAAGCACACGTCCACCCCGCCCACCGCGTCGGTGAGCAGCACGAAGCCCAGCAGCCCGACCTCGGCGTAATGGTCGACCGTGATCCCGGTGAGGTTGGCCACCGTCTTGACCAGCGCCTGCCGCCCGGCCTGGGTCGAGCGGCGGTCCGCCTCGGCGGGCGCGACACCCTGATCGACCAGCTTCTGCTGCGAGAGGGCCTTGGTCACGCCGTACGCGGAGTTGATCTTCCCCATGCCGATGCCCGGAATATCCACATACGAGTCGCGGGGGATGGAGATGGCCGTCGCCGAACTGCCGTCGTTGGGCACCCGGATGAGCACGATGGTGTCGGTATTGAGCCCGCCCTCGCCGTCGTCCCCCGCGTGCAGCATGGCCAATTCGTCCGCGGTGAGCGGATTTCCGTGCGCGTCGGTGCGGGAGTCGATGCCGACCATCAGGATGTCGGTCGCGCCGTCGGCATTGTCGCCGCCCAGGCCCAGATTCCCGATCCGCTCGATGCTCGACACCAGCTGATCCACGCTGTGCCACCCCAGCCCGGTCACCACCAGCACCAGCGCCGCGACCACCGCGGTCAGCACGCGGCCCGGCGTGGCCACGCGGCGGCGCGATGCGAATGGCATGGATGCCCAGGAACTCTCTGGCAACCGGATGGTCCTTTCGAAAGCGTGGGAATCCCCCGATATGCAGGCTAGTAGCGGTAACCAAAATGTTGCAGTATCGGCGGATCCGGTGAGTCGTGGGGGTGCGTGGGAAACTGACTGCCGTGACTGGCACCAGGCTGCTGATAACGGGCGCGCGCGGGCAGTTGGGGCGGGCGCTGCAGACCCTCGCGCCGCACGCGCGTGGCCTTGCCCACACCGATCTCGACATCTGCGATCCCGACGCGGTGCGCAAGGTGGTGGGCGAGGGCGACATCCTGATCAACTGCGCGGCGTATACCGCTGTGGACAAGGCGGAAACCGACGAGGCCGCCGCCTACGCCGTGAACGCCACCGGCCCCGGCGTGCTGGCCCAGGTCTGCACCGAGAAATCCGCCCGCCTCATCCACGTCTCCACCGACTACGTCTTCCCCGGGACCGGCGCCCACCCGTACGAACCGGACGATCCGACCGGCCCCGCCACCGTCTACGGCCGCTCGAAACTCGCTGGGGAACAAGCCGTTGCGGAGTTCGCGCCCACCGCGCACATCGTCCGCACCGCCTGGGTCTACACCGGGCAGGGCACTGATTTCGTCGCCACCATGCGCCGCCTGGAACGCGAACGCGACACCCTCACCGTCGTGAACGACCAGCTCGGCTCGCCCACCTACGCCCCCGATCTGGCGGCGGGTCTGCTGGAACTGGCCGCCACCCCGGTCGCCCCGCGAATCCTGCACGCCACCAATGCCGGTCAAGCCACCTGGTTCGATCTCGCCCAGGCAGTGTTCAGCGGCCTCGGCGCGGACCCGGAGCGCGTACTGCCCTGTGGCACCGAGGATTTCCCCAGACCCGCTCCGCGCCCGGCATATTCGGTCCTTTCGGGCAATTCGTGGGCCGCCGCGGGCTTGTCGCCGCTGCGGCACTGGAAGCTGGCACTGAACGACGCACTGGCCGCCATCTCCGACTATCCTGGGCCCCCGTGAGCCCCTCGGATTCTGTCGGACAGCCCCCCGCCGCGGCGAAAAAACCGCAGTTGGCAGTCGTCACGGTGACCTACTCGCCCGGCGAGCACCTGGAACACTTCATCAGCACGCTGGCCACCGCAACCGGTGAGAAGCCGCAGGTCATCCTGGCCGACAACGGCTCGGTCGACGGCACCCCGGAAATGGCGGCCGAAGCCAACGCCCATGTGCGGCTGCTGCGCACCGGCGGCAATATCGGCTACGGCGGTGCCATCAACCGCGCGGTCGCCGAGATCGACCCGGACATCGAATTCATCGTCATCGCCAACCCGGACATCCGCTGGGGCACCGACTCCATCGACGAACTGCTGGCCGCGGCGCGCCGCTGGCCGCGCGCCGGAGCGGTGGGCCCGATGGTGCTCGAGCCGGACGGCAGCACCTACCCGTCCGCGCGCTCGGTGCCGGGCATCGCCGACGGCGCGGGCCACGCCATCCTGGGCAGCATCTGGCCGGGCAACCCGTGGACGCAGCGCTACCGGCAGGACAATGCCGCGCCGTCGGAGCGTTCGGTGGGCTGGCTGTCGGGCTCCTGCCTGCTGGTGCGCCGCGCCGCCTTCGATTCCATCGACGGATTCGACTCCCGCTACTTCATGTACATGGAGGATGTCGACTTCGGTGACCGGATGGGCCGGGCGGGCTGGCACAATGTGTTCGTGCCATCGGCTGAGGTCACGCACGCCAAGGGGCACGCCGCGGGTCGTCACCCGGAAACCATGCTTCCGGCGCATCACGCCAGCGCCTACCGTTTCCAGGCCGACCGGCATCCGCACTGGTGGCAGGCTCCGCTCCGGGTCGCGCTCAAGGCTGGACTTGCGATTCGTTGCAGGCTTGCGGTTCGATCCGCACTGCGCGAACGCGATCGAAACGGCACCGTTTAAAACGCGGCCGTTTAATATCGCTGACGCGCATTCCTGACAACCTCACAACAGGGGAGAAAATGGCGAACAGCGGTAGTACCGCCGCGACAACGGATGCGGTGATCCTGGTCGGGGGCCAGGGCACTCGACTGCGTCCGTTGACCTTGTCCGCCCCCAAGCCGATGCTGCCGACGGCGGGGCTGCCGTTCCTGCAGCATCTGATGGCCCGCATCGCCGATGCGGGCATCAAGCACGTGGTGCTGGGCACCTCGTACAAGGCCGAGGTGTTCGAAGAGCACTTCGGCGACGGCTCCGAACTGGGCCTCGAACTCGAATACGTCACCGAGACCGAACCGCTCGGCACCGGCGGCGGCATCCGCAACGTGCTGCCCAAGCTGCGCGCCGACACCGTCATGGTGTTCAACGGTGACGTGCTCGGCGGCACCGATCTGGGCGGCGTGCTCGACACCCACCACGAGTCCGGCGCGGACGTGACCCTGCACCTGGTGCGGGTGAGCGATCCGCGTGCCTTCGGCTGCGTGCCGACCGACGCCAACGGCCGGGTCACCGCGTTCCTGGAGAAGACCCAGGATCCGCCGACCGACCAGATCAACGCGGGCTGCTACGTCTTCCGGCGCGAGTACATCGAGAAGATCCCGGCGGGCCGCCCGGTCTCGGTCGAGCGGGAGACCTTCCCGTCGCTGCTCGCCGAGGGCGCGCACATCCAGGGCCACGTGGACACCTCGTACTGGCGTGACATGGGCACCCCGGAGGACTTCGTGCGCGGCTCGGCGGATCTGGTCCGCGGCATCGCACCCTCGCCGGCCCTGCCGGGACAGCGTGGCGAATCGCTGGTCCATCCGGGTGCCGGTGTCGCCCCCGGCGCGTTGCTGATCGGCGGCACGGTCGTCGGCCGCGGCGCG
>NZ_JBSGBY010000341.1:0-9064 GCF_053601505.1 Nocardia sp. NPDC004722 | reverse complement strand
ACCTCGCGGCCGGTGTCGGCGTCGAGCGCGGTGGTGGCGTACCCGCCGGGGCCGTCGAGGTAGCGGGTGAGGACCTTGCCGAACAGCTGTTCCTTGTTGCCGAACGCGGCGTAGAGACTGGGCTTGTTGATGCCGGTCGCGGTGGTCAGATCCGTCAGTGACGTGCCTTCGAAACCATTGCGCCAGAACACTTCCAACGCCTGGTCGAGGGCGGTGTCGGCGTCGAACGAGCGGGGGCGTCCGCCGGGCATGCCGTCCTCCTCTGCTCACCACGAGTTCTTTACCTATCGGTACATTACCTCTTGCGGGCGGGCGCCGCGCCACCTAGTTTCTTACCGGACGGTACAGAACTGAGGGAGTGGTGCACATGATCCGAGTCGGAGTCGTCGGGGCCAGCGGTTGGGCGGCCAGCTCGCATCTGCCCGCGCTGGCGGCGCTCGCGGAATTCGAGGTGACCGCGGTCGCGACCACCAACCAGGCCAGTGCGGACCGAGTGGCGGCCACATACGGCGTGCCGCACGCGTTCGCCGAGGCGCGCCAACTGATTTCGCATCCCGATGTCGACCTGGTCGTGGTGTCGGTGAAGGCCTCCGGGCATGCCGCCGTCATCAGGGCCGCCCTGGACGCCGGAAAGCATGTCGTGTCCGAGTGGCCGCTCGGCGTCGATGCCGAGGAGGCGCACGAGTTGACGGCGGCCGCGGTGGCAGCGGGCGTCGTGCACGCGGTCGTGTTGCAAGGCCATCACTCGCCGAGCGCTCGCTTCGTCGCGGATCTGCTGTCGGACGGTCGGATCGGCACCGTTGAATCGGTGGCGTTGCTGGCGGAAGGCGCACCGTGGGGTGGCAGCCGGATCTGGCCGCGCCTGGTGTTCGGCCTCGATCCGGCCGAGGGATCGACGGTGCTGACCATCATGGCCGGTCACTTCCTGGCCACGCTCGAAAGCGTCGCGGGTCCGCTGACCGAGGTGTCCGCGCGGCTGCCTCGGCGGCACGACCGAGTGTTGGTCGCCGGGACCGATCGGACGGTGCCCAACGCCACGCCCAGTCACGTACTGCTGCACGGACTGCTGGCCGGTGGCGCGACCGCTGTCGTCGCCGTGCACGGTGGCAACGGGCCCGCTCGGTACGGGTTCCGGCTCGAATTCGTGGGTAGCGAAGCGACATTGATCGCCACTCCGGTCGAGCCCGGGACCCTTATCCATTGGGGCGACTGGGATATTCGGATCGGCGACGAGGCGGTGGCCGTGCCCGACGGCTATCGCAGTGTCGCGGCCGAGCTGTCCGGACCGCCCGCCAATATCGCGGCCCTGTATCAGGAGGTCGCGCGCGCCATTGCCGAAGCGCGGCAACCGTATCCGAATTTCGAGACTGCGCTGCGCCACCACCGGCTGCTGGCCGCCATCGAGCGGTCGGCGGCCGAGGGTGTCGTCAGCGGCGTCGCGTAGCCGAGTGCGTCAATCGCCGGAGCCGTTGGCTTGGGCGGCGGCCTGTTTGGCGAGGTTCTCGGCGACTTCGGCTTCCCAGTGCTCGTTGGCGAGGGTGGTGTCGACCTCGTATTCGAAGCGGTCGGTCATTTCCGGTTTGATGTCGGCGACGTCGACGTAGAACTGTTCGTACCAGCGGCGGTGCTGGTAGACGGGGCCGTCCTCCTGGGTGAGGAGGGGATTGTCGATGCGGGTCTTGTGTTTCCAGATTTCGACGTCCTGCAGGAAGCCGACGCCGAAGCTCTTGCCGAACGCCTTGGCGAGCTTGCCGGACTTCTCCGGCGGCAGGCCCTTGATGCGCTGGACGCTGACGCCCCACTGGAGCATGAAGGAGTTGTGGGTGACGGGGTAGTGGCAGTTGATGAGCGCCACTTCCACGGTGTTGTCGCCGAAGTCGTTGTGCAGGTAGTTGATCATGTAGGAGGGGCCGAAATACGAAGCCTCCGAACGCAGCAGTGACATTTCCTGCGAGTAGTTGGACTTCGCGTGAACGTCGGGGCGGCCCTTGGAATGCAGGTACTGGGTGGCGACGTGTCCTTCGAAGACGTTCTTGAAGTACACGGGATACGCGAAATGAATGTAGAAGAAGTGCGCCATATCGACGTTGTTGTCGATGATTTCGCGGCAGTGCGCGCCCTCGATGAGCAGGCTGTTCCAGTCCCAGTCGCTCCACTCGTCGGTGCCCATGCCCTCGATGTGCGGGATGGCGACCTCCGGCGGCGGGGGATTGCCCTCCGGGTCGTTCCAGACGAAGAACTGCCCGTTCTCCTCGCAGGTGATCCAGGATCTGGTGCGCGCCAACGGCGGAACGCGGCGCGCGTAGGGAATGGCGGCGCATTTGCCGTCGCCGCGCCAGCGCCAATCGTGGAAGGGGCAGGCGATATTGTCGTCCTTGACGCTGCCGTAGGCGAGGTCCGCGCCCATGTGGCGGCAGTAGCCGTCGAGGGCGTGCAATTCGCCCTTGCTGTCGGACCAGATCACGATTTTGGTGCCGAAGGCGTTGACCGAGTGGGGTTGTCCGTCGCGGAAGGTTTCCGCGAGTCCGAGGCAGTGCCAGCCCCGGGCGAATCGGGTCATCGGCTCGCCGACATCGATACTGCGATAGTGCTGGCTCATTTGCGTCCTCCGCGATTGATGATCGGGGCCATCACATCGGGCAGAATTCGATTGAGCCCGATAATGATCCGGTTGTATGCGGGAAAACTGATGTACTGCTTGTTCTTCGCGACGCCGTCGAGAATGGCGTCGGCGGCGGCCAGGGGTGTCACCTTGGAGAAAGGCAGTTTGTCGATGGTCTTGCGATAGTCGTAGCCGGGCAGGTTCACGGCATTGTCGAAGATGCCGGTGTCGACCACGCCGGGCAGCACCACGCTGACCTTGATGCCGTGCGCGGCGGCCTCGGCGCGCAGCGAGGTGCTCAGGCCGACCACGGCGTGCTTGGTCGCGGCATAGGCGGTCGAGCGCGCGACCGGCATGACGCCCGCACTGCTGGCGGTGTTGACGATGTGCCCGCGGCCCTGTTTCAGCATGTGCGCGTAGGCGAGCTGGGTGCCGTGCACGACGCCCCAGAAATTGACGTCGACGATCTGGTTCCAGACGGTGTCGGTCATGTCCGCGAAATCGCCGCCGACCACGATGCCCGCATTGTTGAACATCAGATCGAGCCGGTCGTGTTCGGCGACGGCTCGTTGCACCACTTCGGCGAGGGCGTCGCGGTCGGTCACGTCGGCGACCATGGTGGTGAGATCGCCGCGGCTGTCCGCGGCCAGTGAATCCAGGCCCGCCACTTCACGATCCACCGCGTAGACGGCCGCGCCCTGGGCCAGGAGCCGGGTGACGAGCGCGCGTCCCATACCGGAAGCGGCACCCGTCACGATCGCGGTCGCGGAGGAATAGGTCATGTGCCCGAGGTTAAGCACTTGTGATTAATAGAACAAGTGTCAGTTTTGCGGGCGCGGTGCGATCAGGCCCGGCGATAGCGCCGGACAACGACTTTCGCCGGGCGAATGGACCGATCTCCGACGGTCAAGCCCGGCTGAATAACGGACTCCACGGTCCGGTCCGCCTCGGGGTCATTGGTGTCGGCGAGTTCGGCCGCCTCCATGACCTCCGGATCGAAGGCCGCGCCCCGGAACGGCGTCACCAGTTGCCCGCCGCGCTCGGTCAGCATGCGCTCCACGCGCCGGCTGATCGCCTCGAAGCCCGGGCGGTCGGCCTCCGAATTCGAGGTGGAGGCGAAGGTCTGCGCCAGCCCGTGCAGGGCGAACAGATCCCGCAGCATCGGTGCGTCCGCCTCGGCGCGCTCGTCGCGGATCTGCACCTTGGCCTCGTCGGCTAGTCGCTCGATGGTGGCGGCCTGCCGGGCGATGACCCGCGCGAGATCGTCGATGCGCTCGGTAATGCGGTCGAGGCTCGTCGTCGACACCTCGGTCATCGCGGCGGCGGTGGCTGGATCGGTCATCAGAATTCGTAGCGCGGATACCCGTCCCGAAGGGCGGGGAGGGATGTGTCGAGTTGGTGCTCGACGTGCCCGGCGCTACTACCTCCCTTCTGGTTTACATGCTAATGCGTTAGTGTGTGAGACGTGGAAACGCCGGTGAAGCGGGCATACAAGTACCGCTTCTACCCCACTCCCGCTCAAGCCGTCGAACTCGAGCGGACCTTCGGATGTATACGAAAGGTGTACAACCTCGCGCTGGAGGCCCGCACGGCAGCCTGGCGGCGTGGACAGCGGGTCAACTACGCCGAAACGTCGGCGCTGCTGACGGAATGGAAGCGCGGAGAAGACCTGACGTTTCTCAATGAGGTGTCGTCGGTCCCGCTGCAGCAATCGTTGCGGCACCTGCAAACCGCGTTCGTGAACTTCTGGAGCAAACGCGCGCGCTATCCAAGATACAAATCCCGCAAGAAGTCCCACGCATCGGCCGAGTACACCCGTTCCGGATTTCGTTGGCGTGCAGGACAACTGACGCTTGCCAAGATGGAGGACCCTCTCGCCATCGTGTGGTCGCGGCCGCTTCCAGAAGGGAGCCAGCCCTCCACTGTCACCGTCTCCAAGGACGCGGCCGGGCGTTGGTTCGTGTCGTTGCTTTGTGGTGACCCGACTCTGCAACCACTGCCTGTCGCCAAATCGGCGGTTGGGATCGACGCTGGATTGACGCACCTTCTCAGCCTCTCTACGGGCGAGAAGATCTCCAACCCGCGCCACGAACGCAACGACCGGGAACGGTTGGTGAAAGCTCGGCGGGTCCTGGCACGGAAACAGAAGGGCTCGAGAAACCGGGCCAAGGCGCGGGTGAAAGTCGCTCGCGTGCACGCCCGTATCGCCGACCGGCGACGGGATCATCTGCACAAGATCACCACTCGGCTCGTGCGTGAGAACCAAACGCTCGTGATCGAGGACTTGACTGTCCGCAACATGCTCCACAACCACACTCTTGCGCGGGCGATCTCCGATGCATCCTGGTCGGAGTTCCGGACCATGCTGGAATACAAGGCCGCCTGGTATGGACGTGAGGTGATCGCGGTGGACCGGTGGTTCCCCTCGTCCAAACTCTGCTCGGACTGCGGTTCCTTGCAGGACGAGATGCCATTGAGCGTGCGGGAATGGACGTGTGCCTGCGGCGCAAGCCATGACCGGGATGTGAACGCAGCGAAGAACATTGTGGCCGCCGGGCTGGCGGTTTCTGTCTGTGGAGGCGGTGTAAGACCTCAACGGAGCACTCCGGGCGGGCAGTCGTCGGTGAAGCAGAAAATCTGACCAGTGATGGTTGGAATCCCATCCCTTGGGGTTTGGGAGGAGGTCAAGCTGGAACGATAGACCCAGCGTTGGGCGTCGACTGCTAACATCGCCGACGTGGGGGTCTACGGAATCGATCTTGGCACAACGAATTCGGCAATTGCGGCAATCGACGCGGATGGCCGACCGCAGGTGCTGATCGGGCTGAACGGTGAACCGACCGTTCCGTCGGTCGTCTTGTTCGCCTCGGCCACCGATCACGTGGTGGGCGAGGGCGCGCGCAGGCAGGCCCGCCTGGATCCCGACCACGTCTGCACGCTGGTCAAACGTCGCATGGGTGACGCGGAATGGCGGTTCGGGGCGCACGGGCAGCTGTGGTCCGCACCCGCCGTCTCCTCGCTCATCCTCAAAAGCCTTGCCGCCGATGCCGAATTCGGTGGCGGCGAACCGGTGCGCCGGGTGGTGATCACGGTGCCCGCCTACTTCGGCGACGAGGAACGCCGCGCCACCATCCAGGCCGGAACCTACGCGGGCTTCGATGTGGCGGGCGTGCTGAGCGAACCCATCGCGGCGGCGCTGTCCTACGGTTTCGGGCGGCTCGACGGCGGCATCGAGATCGGCAAGGGGCCGACGCGGGAGACCGTGCTCGTCTACGACCTCGGCGGCGGCACCTTCGACGCGACCGTCATCGAACTGGCCGACCGGCGCATCTCGGTGCTCGCCGTCGAAGGCGACCATCAGCTCGGCGGCGCGGACTGGGATGAACGCCTGGCGCTGCATCTCTCGCAGCGCTTCTGCGCCGCCAACCCGGATGCCGAAGACCCGCTGGACGATTCGGTCGGCTCGCAGCTGCTGGTGCTGGCCGCCGAACAGGCCAAACACGAGCTCACCACCGCCGAATCCACCGAGGTGGTGATCGCGCACGACGGCGCGCGGGCAGTCATCGAGCTGACTCGCGACGAACTCGAGGCCATGACCGCGTCGCTCATGCGCCGCACCCTCGACCTCACCCGGGCGGTGCTGGCCGCGGCCGGGCAGCGCGGGGTCCGGCACGTGGATCGGCTGCTGCTGGTCGGCGGCTCGTCGCGGATGCCGATGGTCGCCGAACAACTACAGAAGGAGTTCGGGCTCTTCGGCGAACTCCGTGACCCGGACCTGTCGGTGGCGCGCGGGGCCGCCCTCTACGGCGAGAAGCTCGAGATGGAGCGGCTGGTGGCCGCCGACCTGATCACCCGGGGCCGACTACGCGACGGCGCAGCGCTTTTCGAGGCCGATCCGGCGGACTTCGAGGCCGCGCTCAAACGGGTCGCCGACTCCTTCGGGCAGCCGGTGGGCTTGGTGCGGCGCATGCTCGAGATCCAGGTGGACACCGTGGTGTCGCGCGGGTTCGGGGTGCTGGCGCTGGACCCGTTCAACGGGCTGGCGGCCAGCTGGCTGGTGCATCGCAATCAGACGCTGCCGATCAAGGTGAAGCGCTCCTACGGCACGGTGCGCGCGGATCAGGATCAGATCGAACTGACCATCGTCGAGCAGCAGGGGCAGGCGGCCTCCACCCGGCCCGAGGACTCGAAAGTGTTGGTGGAGGGCCGGATCAGCGATATTCCGCCCGGCTATCCGGAGGGCAGCGAGGTCCGGGTGACCTTCGAGATGGGCTTCGACGGGGTGCTGCACGTGACCGCCTACCACGTGGACGCCGATATGCCGCTCACCCTGTCGGTACAGACCGGGGCGACGCTGTCGCAGGCCGATGTGGAACGGGAGCTGGATCAGTTGCAGCGCACCCGCCGCCGAAATTCCTGAGAGCGCCGTCCGCGACCAGCCATGCACGCCTTCGATCCCAACGACTATCGCAAACGGGTTCTCGCCGCCGTCGAACGCCGGGGCGGGCCCGAGGAGTCGGATGCCTTCGAGCTCTACGACATTCCGCTCGCCGAGGCCGCGCGGCTGAGTGACGCCGAGGTGGCGGCGCGGGTGCAGCAGGTGTGGACGCTGTGGCAGAAGCTGCGCGACCATCCCAAGTTCCGGGTGCTGGCCGGGCTGCTGGTGGACGCGCACCGGGAGCTGTCGGAACCCTTGCTGGAGACCGGGTCCCGGCTCATCGAGGCCGACCGGGTGCGGCAGTTGCGGGCGCGGCGCGAGGCCGAACGCTTCGAGATGCTCGATGCCGCCATCGACCGGCTGGTGCAACGCTACGGCGGCGTTCCCGCCGGCAAGATTCCCGGGCTGGAGGATATCGGCCGCATGGGCGGGCTCACCGCGGCCGAGATCGCCGCCCATGTCCGCCGCCACCGCATCATCGACGAATCGCCCACGCCCGCACCGTCTCCGGCCGTGCCCGCGCTGAGTCCCGAACGCCGCCGCCAGATCCGCAAACTGCTGCTGGAACTCGAGCGGCTGCGCGACGATGACCCGGTACCCACCCTGCTGTACGTGCTCGGCCTGGGTTTCGCCGACGCCCGCCACACCGTCGAGATCCGCTTCCGCGCCGAGGCCTTGCGTGCCCGCACCCGCGAGCTGCCGCCCGGCCGCCTCCGCGTCGTCCTCGACGAACTCCTCGTCCACATCGCCGACCTCCTCGAACCCGGCGGCGACCTGGTCGACGCCTACCTGCAAAGCGTCATCGACGACGCCACCGACCAGCTCCGCCCCCAGGTCCGCGCCGCCGTCCTGGTCGAAGACCTGCTCGTGGCAGCCGATTTCGACTACCTACTCGGCGAGGCCATCACCGCCGGTCTCGACCGCGCCACCGCCGAACGCGTGCTCATCTCCCTCACCGACGAACTGGGCACCGTTGTCGAAGGCCGCGAACACCTCGCCGCCCCACCCGGCAGTGCCCCCGCGGGCAACGTCACACCCGGCGGCCGCTCCGCCGGGGCGGGTCCGCGCCGACCCGGGGAGACGGAGGCCGGTTACGCGGCGCGCACCGGCTCCGAACCGGCGGGCACGCAGGCAGATTCGGGCGCGGCCGGTGGTCCGGCATCGAGGGAGCCGGAGTCCGGTGGGGCGGGCCGGGATTCGCGAGGCCGCGCCGGCTCGCGAGACGGTGCGGGCGACGCGGCCGATGGTTCGGTAGGGCGGTCGGCGGGCGGCGAAGACACGCAAGGAGATTCGGGCAGGACCGCCGATGCGGCGGAAGCAGCCGGCGCGCATCGAGAGTCGCAGGCCGGTCCGGCCTCGCGGGGCGACACGGGCGCGGCGGCCGGTGGCTCAGCCGCTGCGACCGGCGAGCAGCGGGGAGCCGGTGGTGCGCGCGGGTACCGTGCGCCGGATGCGGCGCAGTGGCAGCGGACGCCCTATGGCGGTGGTGCGCAGGGTGATTCGGGGGGAACATCCGGTGCGCGGGCGGCGCGGCCGTGGGAGGCGGCGTTGCGGGCGGCGCGGGGGGCGTTGCGGGCCGGGCGGCCGCGGGAGGCGGCCGGGTTCGTGGAGGACGCGCGGCGTGGGGTCGGAGGTGATGCCGCCGGGGCCACGTCGGTGCGGGCGGTGGCCGAAGAGGTCGAGCGGGTGCTGAGCGAGGCTCAGCTGCATTGGCGGGCGGCCGTGTCCGCCTGTGCGGGAAGACGTTTCGTGGAGGCGTTGACCGAGCATCTGGATTTCCTGGAGCGGCGGGCCACCGATGTGGCGAACCCGGATCCGTACGGGGCCAGCCGGGAGTTGCTCAGCGGCCGCGCGCGGGCGGCGGTCATCCAGGCGGGCCGGATGTTCGAGGACGCGCCGGCGGAGCCGCCGGAGGCGCGGTTGCGGGCGGTGCTCGAGGTGCTCGAGGTGTGTGCCGATCACGCGGAGGCGCCGGATCGTCCACCGACCACCGCCACAGCGCCCGATAGTCCGGCAGGGTCTCC
>NZ_JBSGBY010000340.1:0-9081 GCF_053601505.1 Nocardia sp. NPDC004722 | reverse complement strand
GGTCAGCCCATTCTCCAGCATGTTTCGGATGGCCAGGCTCAGCAGCGCCGGATCGCCGACCACCACGCTGGGGTGCGCGGTCACCACCAGCCGCGGATCCCCGGCCTCCTCGGCGACCGCCTCGGCGAGCTGGTCCAGCCGCAGCAGCGTGCGCTCGGGCTCGGCGATGCCGGACTGCATGCGGGCGCGGGCCAGCAGCCCGGTCACCAGGCGCGCCATGCGATCCGCCAGGCGGCGGGCCTCCGCCAGCGTCTGCTGCACCTCGGCGGGTTCGGGCTTGGATTCGGTGAGCAGCTTCAAAGTGGTGAGCGGCGTACGCAATTCGTGCGCGGCGTCGCCCAGGAACTGCTCGTGCTCGTCGAGCAGGCGCAGCGCCTGGCGCTGACTGCGGCCCGACAGCAGGAAGGTGGCCGCGGCGGACAGCAGCACCAGCAGCGCGCCGCCGATCGTCAACTCCCACACCAGGGTTCGATGCGCACCCGGATCGGCCATGGATTCGGTGCCCGCCAGGATGACGACGACATTGTCCCAATCGCTCCAGAACACCGGGCTGCCCACGACGGTCACCGAGCGACCGGTGATATCGGTCTGGGTGTAGCGGTGGCTCTGATAGAGCAGCCCGTCCGCGCCGTCCTCGGTTTGCGTTGCGAGCGTGGCCATCTGCACGTCGTCGGGCATCAGCGAGCGCTGATAGATGTGCGCCTGCTTCCAGGACTCGCCCGGCTTGCGCACCTCCACGACCACCGCCGTGGAGCCCTTGGCCAGCTCGTCGTCGACGATGGAGGACAGGTCCAGCACCTGCTTGTCATCGTGCTGGATGGCGCGGGCCAGCCCGCCCGACACCCGCTCGACCTGATCGTTGGCCCGGGTCTCGCGCGCGTGCGCGTCGACCGAGGCGGCCACATAGCCGAAGATCAGCACGGCCGCCGCGGTGATGACGGTGACCAGCGCGGTCATGAACCAGCGGGCCCGGTTCATCCGGGCCACCACGGGGGAGCGGTGCGAACTCACGAGAGCACTCCGGCGATGAGGAATCCGGTGCCGCGCACGGTCTCGATCACGCTCGGCTCGCCGAGCTTGCGGCGCAGCTTGGCGACCACCGCGTCCACCACGTTCGAGGCGGGCTCGGCCATTTCGTCCCAGCAGCATTCGATGAGATCGGTGCGGGTGACCACGCTGCCGCGGCGGGTCGCCATGAGTTCGAGCACCGCGAACTCCTTGGGCGTCAACGCCAGCATGATGCCGCCGCGGGTGACGCGCCGCCGCATCAGGTCGATATCGATGTCGGCCACCGCGATCCGCGCGCTCGTCGGCTGTTCGCGGCGGCGGCACAGGGCCCGCACCCGCATCACCAGCTCCGGCAGCGCGAAGGGCTTGGTCAGGTAGTCGTCGGCCCCGGACTCGAATCCGGCCAGCCGGTCGTGCAGGCCGTCGCGGCCGGTGAGCATGAGCGCGGGCACGGTATGCCCGGCGGTGCGGGCCCCGGCGACCAGGTCCAGGCCGTCGCCGTCGGGCAGGCCGCGGTCCACCACCAGGCAGTCGTAGCGATTGATGGAGATCTTGAAATCGGCGTCGGCGATGCTCTGGGCTAGGTCCACCGCGAACCCGGCCGAGCGCAACCCATCGGTTACCTCACGACAGAGCTGGTAGTCGTCCTCTAGCACCAAAACACGCACAGAGGCAGAGAGTAGGGCATCCCGGACGACTGCCCAACGGTTCGGGCGACGGTCTTAGCGGAAAATGATCGAAAAATGATCGAGCGGCAAACCCGTTCGCCGCCAGCGCCTCCCGACCCTCTCACGGAACCACCCACCCCGTCGAGGACTTTTCCGCGGCGGCGGCATCGGATCGGCAAACCGGGGTGCGGGACGCGGCTCGCCCACCCCGGCTCGCTGTGACGGATTGCACGGCTGTAATTTTCTGCCGTCGGCGGCGTATCTGCCCACACCCTTTTCGCATTCTTGCTGGACAGCTTGAAGACACAAGGTGTTGTGCTGCGCGGGGTTGTCGTCCACCAGTAGTAGTGTTCGTGGCAGGAAAAATCCGCAGGGTCTCGGGAGCTGAGAAGGGTGTGTGAGCGGGTGTGAAGCTGATCGATCGAGTAACCGCGATCAATTGGAACCGCGTGCAGGACGAGAAGGATGCCGAGGTCTGGGATCGGCTCACCGGCAACTTCTGGTTGCCGGAAAAGGTGCCGGTCTCCAACGACATCCCATCCTGGAACACGTTGACCGCCAATGAGAAGCAACTCACCATGCGAGTCTTCACCGGCCTCACCCTGCTCGACACCATCCAGGGCACGGTCGGCGCGGTCAGCCTCATCCCCGACGCGCTCACCCCGCACGAAGAGGCGGTGCTGACCAATATCGCCTTCATGGAGTCGGTGCACGCCAAGAGCTACAGCTCCATCTTCTCCACGCTGTGCTCGAGCCGCGAGATCGACGAGGCCTTCCGCTGGTCCGAGGAGAACCGGAACCTGCAGCGCAAGGCCGAGATCGTGCTCGAGTACTACAACGGCGAGGACCCGCTCAAGCGCAAGGTCGCCTCCACCCTGCTGGAGTCGTTCCTCTTCTACTCCGGCTTCTACCTGCCCATGCACTGGTCCTCGCGGGCCAAGCTCACCAACACCGCCGACATGATCCGCCTGATCATTCGCGACGAGGCCGTGCACGGCTACTACATCGGCTACAAGTACCAGAAGGGCCTCGAACTCATCTCCGAGGCCGAGCGCGAAGAGCTCAAGGCCTACACCTTCGAGCTGCTCTTCGAGCTCTACGAGAACGAGGTCGAATACACCCAGGACCTCTACGACGAGGTCGGCCTCACCGAAGACGTCAAGAAGTTCCTGCGCTACAACGCCAACAAGGCCCTGATGAACCTCGGCTACGAAGGCTTGTTCCCCAAGGACGAGTGCGACGTCAACCCGGCCATCCTCTCCGCCCTCTCCCCGAACGCCGACGAGAACCACGACTTCTTCTCCGGCTCCGGCTCCAGCTACGTCATCGGCAAGGCCGTCAACACCGAAGACGAGGACTGGGAGTTCTGACCCAGCGACAAGGAACGGCCCCGGGCTTTCGCCCGGGGCCGTTCGCGTCGTCAGTGGGGGATCGTGCCCATCCGGGGCGGCGGCCAGATCTTGAAGACGGCCTTGCCCTCGATGTCCCCGATCGCGATGGTGCCGAAGTACGGGTCTCTCATGTGGATACGCGAGTCGGCGGATTCGGCGCGGTTGTCACCCATCACCCACACTCGGCCCGCGGGCACCTTGACCGCGGGGAACTCACGTCCCCGGCCGGGATTGGCGGCGTAGCTGACACCCGGCTGGAAAGGACTGTCGAACTTCACGTACGGCTCGTCGAGAGGTTTGCCGTCGATCAGCAAGCTGCCCTGTGGATCACAGCACTGCACGGTCTGACCGCCGATCGCGATCACGCGTTTGACCAGATCGGTGACCGGCTCGGAACCCCGGCGCCAGGACGGGGCCTTGAAGATGACGACATCACCGGGTTCCGGGTCACTGAAAAGGTAGGTCAGTTGCTCGGCGTAGATGTGATCGTCGCTGCATCCCGTGCAGCCGTGCAATGACGGTTCCATTGCCTGGGAAGGGATCTCGTACACGCTGCCCGCGCCCGCCAACGAGATGATCAGGACGAGGACCGTCAGCGGAACCATGACCAGCGGCCGCCGCCACCACGGCCGCCGTTTCCCCGCCGCCGCGCTGTCGGATGTTTCCAGCACCAAGTCCAGCCCCCCATCGATCGGAGTCGGACCTTACCGCACAGCGGCGCAGCGTGTTTCGGGTCAGTCGGTGACGTAGCCGTTGAGGTTGGCTTGCATGTCGGAGAGGAGGGCTCGGGCGGCGGTGATGCCGTTGCCGTGCCAGATGGCGTCTTCGACGGCGAATTCGCGGCGGTCGCTGACTGCGGCGAGTTTCTTCCAGTTGTCGCCCTGCATGACGGACTTGCCGTACTTCAGGCCATCGGGGCCGTCGAACATGAGGAAGATGAGGTCGCCCTCGAGCTTGTTGCGGTCGTCTTCGGTGGCGAGGGTGGTGACGGTGAAGGAGTCGGCGCGCTGGGGGGCGGGGCGTTGCACGCCCGCGTCGCCGAGCACCTGGCCCGCGAAGCTGTTGCCGCCCTGGACCGCAATGTCGTTGGCGTCGAAGCGGATTACCGACGCCTGGGTGAGGGCGGCGTTCGCGGCGGTGCCCGCGTCCTTGGCGGCGGTGCGGTAGTCGGCGAGGGCTTGGGCGCCCGCGGTCTTGCGGTCCATGGCCTCGGCGAAACCGCTGAAGGTCGCCTGCCAGCCGTTCTCGTCACCCACCAGCACGGTGGGGGCGATGCCTTTCAGGGCGTCGTACTGATTGCCGTCGGCGGCGGGGCCGATGATCAGATCCGGCTTCAGCTCAGCGATTTTCGCGGGATCGGGGCTGTCGGCCTGGCCGACAGCGGGAATCGTGAGGACGCCGGTGCCCAGGTAACCGGGCTGCGGCGTGGGTCCGGCCAGGGTGGTCGCGCCGACGACGCGCTCCCACAGGCCCAGCGCGCAGGTGGCGTCCAGCGCGGCGGTCGACAGCACCACGATGCGCTTGGGATCGGCCGGAACCTCCGCGGTGCCCGACGCGTGCGTGACCGACTTGGTGCCGGAGGCGGCGTCGGGGCTCGACGGCAGCGGGCACGCCTTGGACGTGTCGCGTTCGATGCCGACCACGGCGGCACCCGCGATATTCGTGGTGGTGCGAACGATATTCGCCGAGTTGTCGTCGGTCTTGCTGCATCCCGCGGCTAGCCCCACCGTCGTCAGCAACGCCACCGAGACCAATCCCACACTGCGCAAACCGCGCAAAGAGGAAAAGGTGGAGGCGAACGTGTTTCGGGTGGAAGCGGACTCGCGCACCGGCATGCCGGGCAGCCTACAACGGCGCCTGGCGACTCCCAATTACGACACAGAGTAGGACCCGTGGCGAGCGCCGTCGGAACACGGTTTACGATCTCTCACAGCGCAAGCCAACCGTCGTTCGTCATACTGCCGAACCGGACGCCGGAAGCAGCGTACGAACGATGGCATACCTGTGGAGGTTTCGTGACTGCCGTAGAACCGCGGCCGGCCAGCCTTGTGGAGGCGGCTCGGCCCTATCCGCAAAGGACAGGTCCGAAGGGCTCGTTCATCTACAAGATGGTCACCACGACGGACCCGAAGGTTCTCGGCGTCATGTACCTGGTGACGGCCATGTCCTTCTTCCTCGTCGGCGGCATCATGGCGCTGCTGATGCGCGCCGAGCTGGCCCGGCCGGGCATGCAGTTCCTGTCCCCGGAGCAGTTCAACCAGCTGTTCACCATGCACGGCACGATCATGCTGCTGTTCTACGCGACCGCGATCGTGTTCGGCTTCGCCAACATCATCCTGCCGCTGCAGATCGGCGCCCCCGACGTGGCGTTCCCGCGTCTGAACGCGTTCAGCTACTGGCTGTACCTGTTCGGCGGCACCATGGCGACCGCGGGTTTCATCACCCCCGGTGGCGCGGCCGACTTCGGCTGGACCGCCTACGCCCCGCTCTCGGACATCGTGCACTCGCCCGGCGTCGGCGGTGACCTGTGGATCCTGGGTCTGGCCGTCTCCGGTCTGGGCACCATCCTCGGTGGCGTCAACATGCTCACCACCGTGGTCTGCCTGCGCTGCCCGGGTATGACCATGTTCCGGATGCCGATCTTCACCTGGAACATCGCCGTCACCTCGGTGCTGGTGCTGCTGGCCTTCCCGCTGCTGACCGCGGCCCTGTTCGGTCTGGCCTACGACCGCCACCTCGGCGGCCACATCTACGACCCGGCCAACGGCGGTGTGCTGCTCTACCAGCACCTGTTCTGGTACTTCGGCCACCCCGAGGTGTACATCATCGCGCTACCGTTCTTCGGCATCGTCTCGGAGATCTTCCCGGTCTTCAGCCGCAAGCCGATCTTCGGCTACACCACCCTGGTCTACGCGACGCTCGGCATCGCGGCCCTCTCGATCGCCGTGTGGGCGCACCACATGTACGCGACCGGCGCGGTGCTGCTGCCGTACTTCTCGTTCATGACCTTCCTCATCGCTGTTCCGACCGGTGTGAAGTTCTTCAACTGGATCGGCACCATGTGGCGCGGCCAGCTCACCTTCGAAACCCCGATGCTCTGGTCGGTCGGCTTCCTGGTGACCTTCCTCTTCGGTGGTCTGTCCGGCGTCATCCTCGCGAGCCCGCCGATCGACTTCCACGTGTCCGACACCTACTTCGTGGTCGCGCACTTCCACTACGTGCTCTTCGGCACCATCGTGTTCGCCACCTTCGCGGGCATCTACTTCTGGTTCCCGAAGATGACCGGCCGCATGATGGACGAGCGTCTGGGCAAGTGGCACTTCTGGGCGACCTTCGTCGGCTTCCACACCACGTTCCTGGTGCAGCACTGGCTGGGCAACATGGGTATGCCGCGCCGCTACGCCGACTACCTGCCGTCGGACGGGTTCACCACCCTGAACACCATCTCCACGATCGGCGCCTTCATCCTGGGCGCGTCGATGCTGCCGTTCATCTGGAACGTCTTCAAGTCCTACCGTTACGGCGAGGTCGTGACCGTGGACGATCCGTGGGGCTACGGCAACTCCCTGGAGTGGGCGACTTCTTGCCCGCCGCCGCGGCACAACTTCTACGAGCTGCCCCGGATTCGTTCGGAGCGTCCGGCTTTCGAGCTGCACTACCCGCACATGGTGGATCGCATGCGCGCCGAGGCCCACGTGGGCTGGGGCTCGAAGTCCCATCACGTGGCCGAGCTGGACAAGGTTTCCAGCTAGCCTGACCCCTGAAATGGCGGCCGTCCGAGACGGCCGCCATTTTTGTTTCTGACAGAATGAGCAGCGCATCGCGGGCATGGTCGGTGCGTTCAGCGAGATTGGAGATATCGATTGACTGCGTCTGACACGACGGTTCTGGTCACGGTCACCGGACCCGACAAGCCGGGCGTCACATCGGTACTCCTGGCCGCCCTGGCCAATAACGGGGTCAGCCTGCTGGACGTGGAACAGGTCGTCATCCGGGGACGCCTGACCCTGGGCGTGCTGGTGTCGTGTCCCAGCGATCCCGAAGCCCTGCAGGATCAGCTCGAGGACGCCATGGCGTCGATCGGCATGGAAGTCGACGTGGCGATCGGCGCGAGCGCGGTCTCGGGCGCGAAGCTCTCCACCCACGCGGTCGTGGTGCTGGGTTCCCCGGTCACCGCCCGCGCCTTCAGCGCCATCGCGCGCAAGCTCGCGGCCCAGCGCGTGAACATCGACTCCATTCGCGGTATCGCCGACTACCCCGTGACCGGCCTGGAACTCATGGTGACCGTGCCCACCGCCGACGCCGAATCCGAGACCGAACTGCGCACCGCCCTGGCCGCCGTGGCCGCCAAGGAGAGCGTGGACGTGGCCGTCGAGCGCGCGGGCCTGGCCCGACGGGCCAAGCGGCTCATCGTCTTCGACGTGGACTCCACCCTGATCCAGGGCGAGGTCATCGAAATGCTGGCCGCCCACGCCGGGGTCGAGGACCAGGTTCGCGAGGTCACCGAGGCCGCTATGCGCGGCGAACTCGACTTCTCCGAATCCCTGCGCCAGCGCGTGGCCACCCTCGCCGGTCTGGACGCGTCGGTCATCGACGAGGTCGCCGAGCGCATCGAACTCACCCCCGGCGCGCGCACCACCATTCGCACGCTGCGCCGCTTGGGTTTCCGCTGCGGTGTCGTCTCCGGCGGTTTCCGCCAGGTGATCGAGCCGCTGGCGCACGAGCTGGAACTGGACTTCGTGCAGGCCAACACCCTCGAGATCCGCGACGGCAAGCTCACCGGCGCGGTCACCGGCGAGATCGTGGACCGGGCCGCGAAAGCCGTTGCGCTGCGCCGCTTCGCGGCCGAGACCGGCGTGGCGATGGAGCAGACCGTCGCGGTCGGCGACGGCGCGAACGACATCGACATGCTCAATGCCGCCGGACTCGGCATCGCCTTCAATGCCAAGCCCGCGCTGCGCGAAGTCGCCGATGCCGCGCTCTCGCATCCGTTCCTGGACGCGGTGCTGTTCATCCTCGGCGTCACCCGCGACGAGGTGGAGGCCGCGGACGCGCGTGACGGGGGTATCCGGCGCGTGCCGCTGCCCCGTTAGGCGCATGTCCCTGCCCCGGTAAGGGACGCGAGATCGGTAGCGTTGGTCGGCGTATCAGGCCACGATCCGAAGGAGTATCCGTGCGCGTGCGTTTGCCGTTGGTGATGCTGGCACTGTCCGGGCTGGCGCTGACCGCCTGCGGCCACTCCAATCCGAACGAGTCGAAACCGGTGTCGGCCACCAGCGTCGCGGTCACCACCGCGGTGCAGGCGACCTCCGGTGAGCACCCGGCCTTGACGGCCGGTGCGGACTCCGACGGCAAGGATCTGACCCTGTCCGGCGGGCAGGGCCTGATCGTCTCCCTGGAAGCCAACCCGACCACCGGATACGCCTGGGTGCTCGGCAGTCTGGACCAGGCGATCGTGAAGCAGAACGGATCGGCCGAGTACGAGCAGGACCCCAACCCGGACGGCAAGGTCGGTGTCGGCGGCAAATCCGTGCTGAACTTCGTGGCGGTGAGCCCCGGAGCCACCCAGCTCGTTCTGGAATACAAGCGGGCCTGGGAGCAGGGCATCGAGCCCGCCAAGCGTTTCACCCTGAACCTGACGGTTCACTAGATCCACTAGTTCGAGGAGTTGTGTTGTCCAGCATCGAATCCACCCTCGATGCCGGATTCGCGGCGCGGCACGCGGAGCTGGCCAGGGGTTACGGCGGCGGGGGCGACCCCGAGGACCCGGCCCTGGTCCAGGCGATGCCGATGGTGCTGCACATTCCCAAGAACGACCCGCCCAATCGCAGCGCGCTGCTGTCGGCCGCGGCGTCCTCGGTGGTCGCGCTGTGCCTGGACGAACGCGTCGGCCCCGGCGGCGAGTGGGAGGAGCGCTACCTGACCTGGAAGCGCTCCCGCATCCGCAAGGTGGCCCGCCGCGCCCGCGGCGCGCAGTGGCTGGCGGCGCAGGAAGTCGCCGGTGTCACAGTCGA
>NZ_JBSGBY010000339.1:0-9088 GCF_053601505.1 Nocardia sp. NPDC004722 | reverse complement strand
ACGCCCCCGACGAGCGATGGACAGTACCGCAGCCCAGTGGGTGAAATGTCCGATTCTTTATTCGTCGACCGATCCGGTGACCGATACGTCGACGGTCGCTCGCTGGAGTCCGGCGAGCTTGTCGGGATTGACCTGGAAGCGGATGTTCTCGATGTGACCGTCACGAATGTCGTAGGTGAGCGCCCCGACCCGGTACTCGCCGAGCACGGCGACAATGCCGAGTTCGCCGTTGATCCAGGCGGATTCGAGACGGATGTTCGCGCTGACCGGCTTGGCCATGGCGCCCAGCAGCCAGCGCGCCACGTGATCGGGTCCGTAGAGCGGCCGGCGCGCGGCGGTGACCTTGCCGCCGCCGTCGTTCCACAGCGTCACTTCGGGGGCGAGAATCTCCATGAGCGCGTTGACATCTCCGCCGTGCGCGGCGGCCAGGAACTTCTCGGTGATCGCCGAGCGGGTGGCCGCGTCGGTGTCGAAGCGCGGACGACGGGCGTGCACATGATTGCGGGCCCGCAGCGCGATCTGCCGGACGGTGGCCTCGGGGCGGTCCAGGAAACCGGCGATCTCGGCGTTTGAATAGCCGAAGACCTCACGCAGCACGAAGACGGCACGTTCGACGGGGGTGAGGGTTTCCAGGACGACCAGCATGGCGGTCGACACGGTGTCGGCCATCTCGGTCTCCTGCGCGGCGTCGGTCGTGGTGGTGAGCAACGGTTCGGGCAGCCAGGGCCCGATATAGGTCTCGCGGACGGCGCGGGCCGAGGTGAGCCGGTTGAGCGCCAGATTGGTGACGGTGCGGACCAGGTAGGACTTGGGGTGGGTGACCGAATCCTGGTCCACCTCATGCCATTTGATCCAGGCGTCCTGCAGGATGTCCTCGGCGTCGGTGACGGTGCCGAGCATCTGGTACGCGGTGCCGAACAGCAGCCGCCGGTGGGCGACGAAGGGGTCGATCTCATCCTGCATGGGACTCAGTCCTACCTGGTCATTCGAGGTCATGCCAGCGCACGGGTGGCGCGGCCGCCGTTGGCGAACTGCACCTGCATGTTCATCCGCTTGCTCATCTTGAAGACCGGCACCGGGCTGCCGCTGACCTGCTCCTTGTAGAAGACGGCGGCGCGGCCCTTCAGGTACCAGCGGCGCGGGGTGTCGTCGGCCTTGGTGAACTGGATGACGGCGTCCTCGCGGCCCAGGCTGACCGGCTGGTGGATGTAGCCGAAGCGGAAGGGGCGCACCGGCTTTCCGCGCAGTCGACGGGTCACGCTGTCGGCGGCGTAGGCGGCGGTCGGCATGCCGCTCTGGCAGGTGCCGTGCAGGACGCCGAAGGGCATGCGGACCGCGGCGGCGTCACCGACGGGCACGATCTCCGGGTGCGAGACCGACCGCAGGGTGGTGTCGGTGATGATCAATCCGCGCTCGTCCACGGCGATTCCGGCCTGGGCGGCCAGCGGCGAGACCTTGACGCCCGCGGTCCACAGGGTCAGATCCGAGGCGATCACCTCACCGGTGGTCAGCCGCACGGCGTCCGGCAGCACCTTGGCGACCTGCACGCCGATCTTGCGGACGATGCCGAGCCGGTCCAGGGCGCGGTTCAGGTGGGCGCGGGCCTGATCGCCCATCATGTGGCCGAGTTCCTGGGCGCTGACCAGGGTGACGGTCAGGTCCGGGTGCGATTCGGCGATCTCGGTGGCGGCCTCGATGCCGGTCAGGCCGCCGCCGACCACGGTGACGGTGCCCGCGGCGGCGTTGATGTCGGTCAGTCGGTGCGAAAACCGGCGGGCCTGACGGGGATCGTTGAGTGTCCAGGCGTCCTCGTCCGCGCCGGGTACGCGCGAGGTGTCGGTGGTGCTGCCGAGTCCGTAGATGAGGGTGTCGTAGTGCAGTTCCGCGCCGTCGTCGAGGGTGACCGTGCGGGCGGTGACGTCGATGGCGGTCGCGGCGGCGCGGTGGAAGACCACGTTCGTCCCGTCGAGCAGATCCGGGATGTGGTGGTGGGCCAGTTCCTGCCCGGCCGCGATCTGGTGCATGCGCAGGCGCTCGGTGAAGCGCTCCGACGGGTTCACCAGGGTGATGCGGACGTTCAGCTTGCGGGTGCGGTGGGCCAGGCGGACCGCGGCCAGCATGCCGGTGTAGCCCGCGCCGAGGACGACGATCTCGTGGGTCTTGTTGGTGGCGTTCATTTTCGGCTCCGTGGGGGTGTTCCTGCTGGGTCGGGCATGAGACAGAACAGGCCGCCGGAACGTGACAACTCGACTTTGTGAACTAGGTCACAGCGGAACATTCGGGGGCGGTGACCGGTTGGCATCAGGGTGGCCGGGCCCCCGGCCTGCGGAAACAGTGTCGAGGTGAGGTGTGATGGCCGTACAGGTCGAGATCTGGACCGATATCAACTGCCCGTTCTGCTATCTGGGCAAGCGGCGGTTCGAGGAGGCGCTCGCGGAGTTCCCGCACCGCGAGGGCGTGACGGTGGTGCATCGGTCCTTCGAACTGGATCCGACGCTGCCGCGCGACCACAGCGATGCGGTGGTGCCGCATATCGCGGAGAAGTACGGGATCAGCGAGGCGCAGGCCGCCGCCAACGAGCGGGGCATCGGGGCGCAGGCCGAGGCGATGGGGTTGAGCTATGTGACCTCCGGGCGCGACTTCGGCAGCAGCTTCGACATGCATCGGCTGCTGCACTTCGCGCTCGAGCAGGGCAAGCAGGAGCAGTTGCTGGACGCGTTGTACGCGGCCAACTTCGGTGACGAGCGGCCGCTGTTCGGCGATGCCGAGCGGCTGGTCGAGGTCGCGGTGTCCGCCGGATTCGAGGAGACGGCCGTGCGCGGCGTGCTCGCGGACCCGGACGCGTACGCCGACGCGGTGCGCGCCGACGAGGCCGAGGCGGCTCGGCTCGGGGCGCGTGGTGTGCCGTTCTTCGTGTTGGATCGCAAGTACGGAGTGTCGGGCGCACAGCCGCCGGAGGTGTTCGCGCAGGCATTGCGGCAGGCGTGGGACGATCACGCGCCGGAATTGCAGATCGTCGCCGACGCCGACGCTTGCGGGCCCGACGGTTGCGCGGTGCCGCAGCGGGATTGACGCCGCTCTCCGCCGTTACGGCCGCTGATTGCGGGTGATCATGCGGCCGACGGCCGAGATCTCCGGGTGAATATAGGAACTGTCCTCACCCGCTCGCAGGGACATCACGTCGTCGGCGATGACGAACCCGTAGGCGACCACCACCAGCACCACGAACTGTCCCCACGCCACCCAGACGATGCCGACGGGGGCGGTGGCGAGCACGCACACCGCGCCCAGCAGCCGCCACCAGGGCCGGGGCAGGTGCAGCGTCAGCCGGAATGCGCACTGCCCCAGGAAGAACAGGGCGACGCCGCCCGAAAGTGCCAGTGCGGCAGGCTTTCCGGCGGGCTGGTTGCCGTGCGCGATGGTCATGGCGATCCCGGCGGCGGTCAGGATGATGCCCAGCAGCACGACGTAGAGCGAGTAGCCGTAGGCTACCGCGGCGGGACGGGCCCGCAGCGGCCCGGGAATCGCCGAGAGCGCGTGCTCGCCGCGTTCGTCGTCCATGCCGAAGTAGGCCCACCACAGCACATAGCCGAGGGTGAGGCCGAGGCCGACGATCGCGATCAGTCCGACGGTGAGGTCCTGGCCGGTCAGGTTCGCACCGATGGCGACCACCGATTCGCCGAGCGCGATGATGACGACCAGGCCGTGGCGTTCGCAGAAGTGGCTGGCGCGCACCACGAATCCCTCGACGCGGGCGATGTAGGGCGTCACGATCTGGAGCACGATGGCCGCCGACCACCAGGCGGCCCGCGCCCCGCCGTCGGCGATGCCACCTGCCAGCACGAAGACTGCCGTCAAGGTATTGAGCGGGCCGAGCCGCAGCATCGCCGTGCTGGCACTGGCCCCGCCCGCGGTGGCGAACATGACCGTGTGCACCAGGCTGACCACGATGTAGCCGATGCCGAACACCAGGCCGGTGCCGCCGAACGCGTCGGGGATCGCGATGGCGATGACGAAGAACCCGAACATGCCCAGCAGCAGGAAGGTTCGCCGCGAGGTGCTGTTCGGCGCGACCTCGTTGGTCAGGAACACGTACCCGCTGTACATCCACCAGATGATCCCGAACATCAACGCCACCTCCCCCAGCTCCCGCCAGCCCGGGTGATGGGTGAACACGTGCGTCAACTGCGTGATGGTGAAGACGAACACGAGGTCGAAGAACAGTTCCAGGGTCGAGGCCCGAACCTGTCCGCCTTCCGCCTCGATCTCCGCCGATCCGGACATATCGCTGGTCACGCGAAAATCCTAGAGCCGATTCCGCGGCGCGGACCACCCGCCGCGCCCCTCAGCGGGCGAGCCAGGCGATGTCGTGGCCCGCGACGGTCGCCGTGGTCATGAGTCGCAGGTCGGCGGCGGTGGCCAGGGCGGCGGCGTGCTCGATGCCCACCGTCGCCCAGGGCGTCCCCGCGGTGGTGGCGGGCGGGCAGGTGCGCCGCAGCGTCGAATCCGGCGGGGGCGGGGTGAATTCGACGATGGCGACGCCATCGGGGGCGAGGAGTTCGCGGGTGCGACGCAGGACTCGGACCGGGTCGCCGCCGATCCCCACCACCCCGTCGGCGAGCAGTGCGTATGCCCATCGGCCGGTCGCGGGGAGACGGTCGAACAGGTCGCGGTGCAGTACGGGCACGCCGCGAGACCTGGTCGCGGCCACCGAGTTCGGTGACAGGTCGACGCTGAGCACCGCGATGCCGCGCCGCATCAGCCGGTCCGCCAGGCGGCCCGAATCACCGGCGAGGTCGATGGTCGGGCCGTCGCAGCAGGCGGTCAGCACCTGATCGATGCGCTCCCGGGTAGCGGGATCGGGGACCTCGGCGCGCCGAGCCGTGCGGGTTCGTCGTGCGGGGGCCATTCCTCGACGGTAGGTCGGCGGCAGCCGTCGCAGGCGGCCTCGGCCATGACGAAACTGTGACGGCGGGTGGGGAAATGGCTTGGACCAGGTGGTTCGGGGTGGGGGCGGCCTAGGGTGGGGTATGCGGATTCTGGTGGCGGATGATGATGCCGTCGTGCGCGAGGTGGTGCGGCGGTATTTGGAGCGGGATGGGCTCGAGGTGGTGGAGACCGCGGACGGGCCCGCCACGGCCGCGGTGCTGGAGCGCAATGACATCGATCTGGCGGTGCTGGATGTGATGATGCCGCCGCCGGATGGGATCGATCTGACGCGGGCGGTGCGGGCGGGGGCGCATCCGGAGACGCCGATCATTCTGCTGACCGCGCTCGGGGAGGAGGACGACCGGGTGATCGGATTGCAGGCGGGGGCCGACGATTACGTGACCAAGCCGTTCAGTCCGCGGGAGCTGGCGTTGCGGGTGGCGTCGGTGCTGCGGCGCACACATCCGCAGCCGGTGATCGCGGAGACGCTGTCAGGCGACGGGGTGGAGTTGAATCGGGCCTCGCGCACCGTGGTCGCGGACGGGGCGGCGGTGGAATTGACCGCGCGCGAATTCGATCTGCTGGCGTTCCTGCTGTCACATCAGCGGCGCGTGTTCAGCCGTCAGGAGCTGCTGGCCGAGGTGTGGGGCTGGAATTTCGGTGACCTGTCCACGGTCACCGTGCATGTGAAGCGGTTGCGGGCCAAGCTGGGTGCCGCGCACCGGATCGAGACGGTGTGGGGTCGCGGTTACGCGTGGGGCCGCGCCGATGTCGCGGAGGAGGCGGGCGATGCCGACTGATACACCGAGTCTGATCGGGTACGCGCTGGCGGGGACCCTGCCGGTGGTGGTGGTCGGCGCGCTGCTGCTGCGGTACACGCGGGGGCGTGCCATGACCACGAGCATGGCCGTGCTGGTGCTGATTCCGACGCTGGCCACCCTGTGCGGGGTGGTCGCGGTGAGCGGGCTCATGTTCGGCGCCGAATTCGAGCGCACGGCAGTGGTTTTGGCGGTCGTCACCGCGGTGACCGTGCCCGCGGCCATTCTGCTGGGCCGCGAACAGGCGCGGGCCACGGTGTGGGAGCGCGAGATGATCGAGCAGGAGCGCGCCGCCGAACGCTCACGCCGCGAACTGGTGGCCTGGGTCAGCCACGATCTGCGCACCCCGCTGGCGGGGATCCGCGCCATGGGCGAGGCACTGCTCGACGGCGTGGTGGCGCGGCCGGAGGACGTGCAGCGGTACGCGGAACAGATTGTGCGGGAGACGAATCGGCTCTCGTCGATGGTGGACGACCTGTTCGAGATGTCGAAGATCAATTCCGGGGCGCTGCGGCTGGAGATGGAGCCGGTGGATCTGCGCGAGCTCATCGACGAGGTGCTGGCCGCCAACCAGCCGACCGCGCAGCGCGCCCGGATCACCCTGGCCGCGACGCAACCCGAGGACAAGCTGGTGGTGGCGGGCAGTGACCGGGCGCTCGGGCGGGTGCTGACCAACCTGGTCGCCAATGCGATCGCGCACACCCCGCCGGGCGGGCGCATCGACATCTCCGCGGGCGCGGACGACGGCCAGGCGTGGACCCGCGTGGACGACACCGGGCCGGGCATCTCCGATACCGATCTGCCGCGCATCTTCGAGGTCGCCTATCGCGGCAGCGCCGCCCGCTCCCCCGGCGCGGGAGAACTGGGCAGCAGCAGCGGCATGGGTTTGGCCATCGCGGCGGGCCTGGTGGCCGCGCATCACGGCGATATCAGTGCCCGGAACCGTTCCGAGGGAGCGCGTTTCGAGATCCGGTTGCCGCTGCTGGAGACCGCCGGGCGGAGCTGAGCAGGTAGACCGCGACCCCGGCCCACACCACGGCCAGCGCGATGAGCAGGCTCACCGTGTAGTTCCGGTTCAGGATGGTGTCGTTGCCGGGCACCGCGCCCTCGCGGCCCAGCAGCGGCACCGAGACCAGGAACAGGGCGAGGCTGCAGAACGCGCCGACCGCGTAGGCGGGCCACCAGCGCGGCGGGAGCACGTAATGGCCGAGGACGCCGACGAGGGCGGCAGCCGGGCCGAAAATCAGGTTCTCGGCGAGGATCGCGCCGATGAACCAGACGGCGACCGACTTCAGGTCGGTGGTGCTCATCTTCAGCAGCAACTCGACACCGTAGTAGGCGAAGCCGATGCCGCACGCGCCCAACAGGATCCGGGTGATGGTCATGACAGTTCCTCGATCGACTTCAGCCATTTGGTCTGCAGGACGCCCGGGCGGTTCGGCGCGATCAGACGGCACGGGTAGCCGTGGTCGAGGGCGAGATCCTCGCCGTTGAGCCGCAGGGCGATCAGGGTGGAGGCATCGGTGACGAAGGTGTGCGGGAGCACCGAGGAACCGTAGATACCGGTGGTCTCCAGGGATACGAAACGCACGTCGCCGCCGCCGTATTCGCCGACCTGGGCCAGCAGGTCACGCAGCCGTACGCCGGACCAGTGCCCCGTCGCGCTCCAGCCCTCCACGCAGGCGATGGGCAGCACGCTGTCATGCTGGGGCAGGGCCTCCAGGTCGGCGCGGGAGAAACCGTGTTCGCGGCCACCGACTTTCACCGCGAGAGCGTACTGCGGGGAGCGGGCGGTCTCGGTGACGGCGGCGGCCACGGCGGTCCGGTTGATCGGAACTCCTTGCGGGCCTTCACCATCACGCGGGGCCAGCAGAGCGACGCGGCGCAGCAGGGGAACCGACTGCCCGGCGACCAGCAGACCGGTGGCCAGCGCACCCAGCCCGGCCGCGGCGAGCACCGCCCGGCGCGAGACACCGGGTCGCGGCGGTGTGGCCGATTCCTGTTGTGCGTCAGCCGATTCCGGTTCCGAGACTCGATGCGACAGTGCCGTCCGCACGACCGGGAGCTTCACGGCCAGGTGCACGACGACCGCGCCGAACGCCACGTACGCCATGGCGTGATGGGTGGTGGTGAAGAAGAACTTCCACGGATAGAACTGGGCCGTATTGAACAGCCCCGTCACGATCTGGAACAGCACCGCGCCGATCAGCACCGCCACCGACGCCCGCTCCAACGCTTCCGGAAGTGCCCGGCGCACAGAGGGTTTCGGAAACAATGCCGACGGTTTCAGGAAGAACCGCGGATACACCGACCACAGCTTGACCAGCAGCAGCGGGATCATCATGACCCCGACCGTCACATGCGTGCCCTGCGTGACCCGGTACAGCCACACCGGATGCGCGGGCCACCAGAACCAGTCCGGCGGATGCTGGATCAGATGGCTGATCATCCCGGTCACGAACAGGATCAGGATCCCGACCCCGAGCGCGATCCCCACCCGCGCCGCCACCGCCGTGGACCGCGCGGGCGAGATCCGCGTGGTGAGCACCGATGGCAGCAGGGACGCTTGCTGGTCATCGGGACCGCTCGCCGATCGATCGGGAGCGGGCGCGGGAGTCGGGCGGCTCGGTGCGGGGTCGGGTTGGGCGGACGAGGTGTCCGCGGGGTCGACGTTGCCGGTCTGCACCGCGGGCTCCTTTCGGGTCGAGACTCAGAGGGGTACGGGCGTTTTCGCGGTCACCAGGTCGGTGACGGTGCGGGCGAAGCGGCCTCGGGAGATGGCCGCTACCGCGATGGCGTCGTCGTAGGTGTCGACGTCGGTGAGGGTCGGCAGGGCGTGGACGCGGCATCCGCTGTGGCGCAGGGCGGTTTCGGTGAGTTCGCCGGTGCGGTCGGTGGACATGGGGATGTCGGCGAGGAGTTGGGCGGGGCGGGGGTCGGTGAGGCCCAGGGCCCACCAGCCGCCGTCGGTGGCGGGACCCAGGACGGTGTCGCCGGTGGCGACCAGGCGGGCGGCGGAGCGGGTGAGCAGGTCGGCGTCGGCCTGCGGGGTGTCCATGCCGATCTGCAGGACGGGGACACCGAATTCGGCGGCGTCGCGGTGGGCGTTGGCGAGGCGTTCGCCGAAGCTGTCGCCGCGCTGCGGGACCACGGTCACCCCGCGAAGGGCCGCGGAGAGTTCGATGGCGCGTTCGGCGCGGTCGATATCGCCGGTCCAGGCCACCACGCGATGACGAATCCCGCTCTCGCGCACCGCGTCCAGGGTGTCGAGCTGGCCGCGCGCCTGGGCCTCTCACGCAATACCGTGCAGGCCAGACTGGCTCGCTGGGAGGCGGCCGGGG
>NZ_JBSGBY010000338.1:0-9134 GCF_053601505.1 Nocardia sp. NPDC004722 | reverse complement strand
CCCCGCGCGGCGATATCGGTCGCCACCAGCACCGGCGCGGTCCCGTCGCCCGGCCGTCATCCGGCCGGGGCGGGCGGCGGAATGTCCACGGGCACCTCGTTTTCCGAGGCGGTGGCCGCCCACGCGGTGGCGAACAGGATGATGCGCGCGGTGAAGTAGCTGAAGACCATCAAACCGATGATGGGACCGAACACCACGCCGGCCGGGCCGTTGACGACCGATTTCAGGATGATCGAGGCGAGCTGCTTGAACGCCTCGAAGAACACCGCCGCGATCAAGGCCGCCTTGGCGGCGCTGCGGAAGGTGACCGGATGCCGGGGCATGCGGGCGATGATCCACACGAACACGGCCCAGTTGGCCAGGATGGCCAGCAGCAGGGACGCGATGGTGAGCAGGATCTGCACCCAGCTCGCCTCGTGGATGTGCAGCCGCTTCAACAGGGTGTTGATCAGCCCGCTCGAGGCCAGCACCGACAGTCCGATGGAGACGTTGAACGCCACGAACAGGCCGACCAGCGCCAACAGGTCGGAGCCCTTGGAGACGAACCAGTTCCGTGGTTTGAAGGGCTGATCCCACTGCTCGGTGAGCGCGGCGCGCAGGTTGGCGATCCACCCCAGCCCGGCGTACAGACCGGTCGCGAGACCGATGCTGCCGACCCCGGTCCGCGACGACACCGCCTGGTGGATCAGGTCATTGATCTGACTGCCCGCCGAGCCCGGAATATTCTCCACGATCTTGTTCTGAATATCGGTGAGCAGCTGCGGGTTTCGCGACAGCACGAAGCCCGCCACCGCGAAACCCACCATCAGCAGCGGAAACAGCGACAGCACGGTGAAATACGTGATGCCCGCGGCGTAGTAGTCACCGCGCTGGCGCTGATAGCGGCCGCCCGCCCGGACCACGTGATCCAGCCAGGGCCGCCGCTGGATCTGCCGTTCGATCCACGCCTTGACGTTCCCGACAACCTTCCCGAACACCGCCCACCTCCGCCACCATGCGCGGTGGACGGCCGGATCAGCGGGCCAGGAAGCCCACCCGGTCGTACACCTGCGCGAGAGTCTTCCCGGCGACCTCCCGTGCCCGCTCCGCGCCGGTAGCCAGGATGCGGTCGAGTTCGCCCTGGTCAGACATGTATTCTTCCACCTTCGTCCGCAACGGTGTCACGAACTCGACGAGAGCGTCCGCCGTGTCTGACTTGAGGTCACCGTATCCCTTACCGGCGTAATCCTGTTCGAGCGTGACGATCGGGGTGTCGGTGAGCGAGCTCAGGATGACCAGCAGATTGCTGATGCCCGCCTTGGTCTCCGGGTCGTAGCGGATCTCACGCTCGGTGTCGGTGACCGCGGAACGGATCTTCTTGGCCGAGACCTTGGGATCGTCGAGCAGGTTGAGCAGGCCCGCGGCGCTGGTGGCCGACTTGCTCATCTTCGCGGTGGGATCCTGCAGGTCGTAGATCTTGGCGGTGCCGGTGACGATGTGCGGCTCGGGCACCACGAAGGTCTTCTTGTAGCGAGTGTTGAAGCGCTGCGCCAGGTTTCGGGTCAGCTCCAGATGCTGGCGCTGATCCTCGCCGACCGGCACCAGCTGGGCGCGGTAGAGCAGGATGTCGGCGGCCATCAGCACCGGGTAGGTGAACAGGCCGACGGTCGCGTTGTCCGCACCCTGCTTGACCGACTTGTCCTTGAACTGGGTCATCCGCCCGGCCTCGCCGAAGCCGGTGATGCAGTTCAGCACCCACGCCAGCTCGGCGTGCTCGGGCACCTGCGACTGCACGAACAGCGTCGACTTCTTGGGGTCGAGACCCAGGGCCAGCAGCTGCGCGGCCGAGATCTTGGTGCGCTTGCGCAGCTCCTTGGGATCCTGCGGCACCGTGATGGCGTGCAGGTCCGGGATGAAGTAGAAGGCGTCGAATTCGTCCTGCAGCCGCACCCAATACTGCAGCGCGCCGAGGTAGTTGCCGAGGTGGAAGGAATCGCTGGTGGGCTGGATTCCGGACAGTACCCGCTGCTTACGCTCAGCGGTCGGCTCAGGGGTCGACATGAACCGATCTTCGCATGTCGGCTAGGCCGTATTTCTGGCCACCCAGTTACGCGGATCCACCCCCGGCATGCTGGTGCGGCCGGAGCCGAGCAGCTGTTGTTCGCGGCGCGTGACCAGCTTGTAGAGGGGGTAGCTGGGGCCGGTCATCGGGTTGGTCAATGGGTTGCCGACCAGGGGCGGAGAAATCTGGGCGGTGCGGATGGCGCGGGCCAGGGCGCGGTAGGCGGCCTCCTCGCGCAGGCTCCAGCGCAGGTCGTACATGTCGCGGATGCGCTTGGGCAGGCTGCCCTGGACGAGCAGGTTGAAGCCGGACATGGCCTGCTGCACCGGCATCGGAAGGGGGTGGGCGACGCGCTGACCCATCAGGTACGAGCCGACCAGTTTGGCCTCGTCGGTGAGGAAGGGCTCGTCGGAGGCCAGGTAGCCGTCGAAGTAGTCGCGGAATTCGCGGTAGGTGTAGGGCGCGGCGGTGCGCGGCATGCCGAACAACTCACCCCAGCGCACGTAGTCCTGGTACAGGCCCTCGCGTTCGGTCGGGGTCAGGCGGCGGACCAGCAGATCGTGCATGACCTCGGCGGAGTCGAAGGTGAAGGCCATGGTCATGAACATCAGGTGCGGGTCGTTGGCGGAGTAGTGGGTGCCCGCCGGGTTGGCCGCGCCGGCGCTCTCGGGCAGCGCGCCCTCGACGGGGGCGTGCCGCTTGCGGGTGAAAGCCCGGGCGCGATCGGCTTCGTCGCGGGTGCCCAGGGAGACGGCCTCGAACAGGCGGCCGGTGAGCGCGAGGCGGGTGTACGGGGTGGTCCGATGCTGCGTGTTCTCGGCGGTTCCGACGTAGAGCAGCGGATGCACCGCGCCGATCACCAGGGCGCGCTGGCCGTAGGTGAGACCGACCGCGCGCTTGCGCATCACGCGCCTGATCATGGAATCGTCGGAGAAATAACCACTCTGAGCCGCACGTGCAGGCATCGTTGCCTCCCTGGTGTGTGATGCGAACCACCGCATCTGGAAACAGAGTCCCCCAGATAACCGATTCTGGCAAGGTCTACTGCCAGAATCGCGTCCGTGCCAGAATCGGTTCGTGACCGGCCAACGGACCTACGGCGGCATCTCCGCCGACGAGCGCCGCACCCAGCGCCGCAGCGCCCTGCTCGACGCCGCCCTCGACATCCTCGGCACCCAGGGCATCGACAAGCTCACCGTCTCCGCTCTCTGCTCGGGCGCGGGCCTCAACGAGCGCTACTACTACGAGAACTTCGACGGCCGCGACGCCGTGCTCTCGGCCCTGTTCGACGCCATCGCCGAGGAACTCGCCGCCGCCCTGCTGGCCGGCGTGCACACCGCCCCCGACGACCCCCGCGCCAAGGCGCACGCCGCCATCACCGCGGGCATCGCCGTCCTCACCGACGACCCCCGCAAGGCCCGCGTCGCCCTCCTGGTCAGCACCTCGACCCCCGAATTGCGCACCCGCACCACCCACACCATCAAGGCCTTCGCGAATCTCGTTGCCGCCGAAGGCATCGACTTCTACGGCCTCACCGACGCCGACCCCAACCCCGTCATCGGCTTCCGCGCCACCTACCTCGTCGGCGGCCTGGTCCAAACCCTGAGCGCCTGGCTCGAAGGCGACCTCCCCATGACCCGCGCCGAACTCATCACCGCCACCACCGACGTCTTCGTCCTACTGGGCGAGGATCTGGCACGGCAGATCCGGCGCTGAGTCACCGCGCCAGCGCCGCGATGCCGCCCTCGGTGGATTCGACGTAGCAGTGGGTGTCGCCGACGGCGAAGGGGACTTCGGAGCCGGGCTTGTCCGGGATCGATTGCATCCAGCGGACTTTGCTGGTGTGGGCCTCGATGGCGCGCAGGGTTCGACCGGCCAGGAGGTAGCAGGTGCCGTCGGCGGCGTACACGCCTGGTTTGCCGCCGAGGTCTGGGATGGTCAGGGTCCACAGCGCGGCGGCGTCCGTGCCGGGACGCATGGCGTGCAGTTTGTCGCCGTCGCACAGGTAGTAGGCGTCGCCGCCGCCGAGGAGTATGTCGACCGGGTAGGCCAGGGTGGGTGTGGTCCACAGGGCCGCACCGGTTTTCGGGTCCAGGCCGGAGACCGTGTGCACGCCGTCGGTGGCCAGGACGGCTCCGTCGACCAGGCCGGATCCGAGGGTGGTGGCAGCGATTCCGGAGTCGGCCGCACGAGACCAGACGGTCGCGCCCGTGGCCTGGTCAAGGGCGGCGAGATCGCTGCCGCTGCCGGGCTTCTCGCTGTAGAGGAGCGTTCCGCCGACGGGCACCACGAGCTCCTCGGTCGCGCACGGCACCCGCCACCGCACGCTCTTGGCGCGCAGGTCGACGGCCCACGCTTCGCGTCCGCCGTTGCCGGTGGCGATCAGGTAGAGCGCCCCGTCCCGGGTCCCGAACGCCCCGGCGAGCGCGGCGCCGTCGGGTGCGTCGAAGGTCCATTTCCGTTCGCCGGTGGCCAGATCCAGTGCCACGGCGCGGTTCACGCCGTCGGGTCCCGTCTCGCACACGACGAGCGCGTCATTCCAGAAGCAGGCCGCACGGGCGATGCCGGGTGTGTCGATCGCGGCGCGCCACAATTCCCGACCGCTCCTGGCGTCCAGACCCGCGAGTCCCGATTCGGACTCGACCACCACCCCGCCGGATCCGGACCGCAGGCCCTGTACGCGACCGTCCACCGGGTATTTCCAGGCGACGGTTCCCGCCGCCGCGGTCTCCACCGCGGAGCGTGCCGTGGCGCATCCCGCGACGCCCGCCGCGATCAGAATCGCCCCGCCCCGCAACACTTTTCGACGATCGATCAACGCCTACCCCACTCACTGGACACACTGTCGCCGACTATAGGGGTAAGCGGCCTCGCTCAAATACGAAACCGCCCGGCCTTTTCGAAAAGGCCGGGCGGTCAACGCGACTGCGACTAGCTGGTGGCGCCGGTCTTCGGGTCGAGCGCCAGCGCGGGCTGGGCGGCGGCCTTGAAGTCGAACAGGGCGTCGAGGGTGCCCGCCTTGTCGTCGAAGGAGTCGTCGCCGATGCGGCCGAGCTTCCAGTTGTCCTCGATGAACTTCAGCACCGAGGCCTGGTCGGTCACGCCGTGGTCGACGAAGTTGGCCTTCGAGTAGGGCGAGATGACCAGCAGCGGCACGCGCTGGCCGAAACCGCAACGACCCTGGTACTTGGCCGGATTCGCCTTGGCGTCACCGCAGGTGCCGGCGGCGGTGTAGCCGTCCTGCTCGGAGGCGGAGTTCATGACCAGCTTCGGGGCCTGGTGGTCGTACCAGCCGTCGGAGTCGTCGTAGGCGATGACGACCGCGGTGTCCTTCCACTCCGGCAGTTTCTGCAGGTGGTTGATGGACTCCACCAGGAACTGCTGCTCGTCCAGCGGGTCGGAGTAGGCGGCGTGCCCGTCCTGGTAGCCCGGGGCCTTCAGGTAGCTGACGGCGGGCAGGTTGCCCTTGTCGGCGGCGGCCCAGAAGTCGCTCAGGTCGTACTGGTGGTTGGCCTGATCGGTCTGGCCGATCTTGTCGACCGAGGTCGGCGGCAGGTGGTGCGGGTTCGCGGTCGAGGCGTAGTACTGGAACGGCTCGTGGTGGGGGATGTAGTCGCCCTTGGTGTCCCACGCCTTGTCGCCGGTCTTGCCGGTGCCGCCCAGGGCCACACCGACATTGTGGACGCCGCCGCAGACGGCCTTGCCGTCCTTGGTGTCGGTGGGCTTGAAGCCGCCCTGGAAGAAGCCCCAGGTGATGTTCTTCTTGTTGAGCAGGTCACCGACATTGGTGCCGGTCATCTGCACGGTGTCGCGGCTGGAGCAGTCGTCGCCGTAGGGCTGCGGGTCGCCGACCACGGTGCCCTGGCCGTTGCCGGCGTTCTCCAGCACGGTGTCGACCGGGAAGGGCTGGCCCGGCTTGGGCGGCTCCATCTTGGTGACGCCGTGGGTCTGGCCCGCGACCAGGTTCAGCGCGCCGACCGTGGACGGGCCGAAGGTGGAGGTCCACGAGTTGTCGCTCATGGCGTAGTGCTGCGCGTAATTCCACAGCGCCGTCACCGAATTGCCGTCGTAGTAGTCCATGACCAGGCCCTGCGGACCGTAGGTCGGCGCCTTGCAGGACGAGCCTTCGGACACGTTGGTGTGCTCGACGAACTGGTCCATCTTGCCGCCGTTGAGGGCGAGCTGCTCGTCCTTGTACTCGTGGTCCTGGTCGCAGGTGATCTGCTGCGCCGGGCCGCCGAGGCGCACGGGCTGCGCCTTGTTCGGGTTCTTGGTCAGCAGGTCCGGCGTCAGGCCGTTCACGCTCGGCGTGTTCGGCAGCGCGGTGAACTTGGTGCCGTCGGTGTTGGCCGCGTTCGGGTACGTGCCGAAGTAGTGGTCGAAGGAGACGTTCTCCTGGAAGATCACCACCACGTGCTTGATCGGGGTCGCGGTGTCGGTGTCGGCGCTCGCCTTGTCGGACGAGGACGAACACGCGGTGGCGCTCAGCGCGACGAGCGCGGTGAACGCGGCGGCAGCGCGGCTTCGTTTACCGAAGCGACGACGAGCCGAGGCGGACATGGAACCTCCAGGGTCGATCCGGATCGCGTCAGGCCGCGATCACATAGCGAGACCATTGCAGCGGTTATGACCTGTTTGTTCGACCGCAGGTGAACGGGAGTGGAAACTCCGGTGAATCAAGAATTCCGGGATTCCGGGTCCAAAACTAGCGGTATTACCGGCAATCCGGGCGGCGGCGCGTCCTGCAGCACCACCCGGAAGGCCACACCATCGGTCGCCCAAGCCGCCGCGGCGTCCGCCATGGCCTCACCGAACCAGCCCCGCTCCCCCGGCTGCTGATCCAGCATGAGCGCCGCGTTCCGCACCACGACCACGTATCCCTGTGCGTCCCCGACGAATTCGTCGAGATCCCGCAGGCATTCGTCGAAGGCGTCCTTGTTCTCCCCGAAGTAGTAGGGGAACTGGAACGCCGCCGCGAACTCGTCGAAAACCTCGGCCACCGTGCGCATCTTGCGGCCGCGCAGCTCACGCGAGACGTACCCGTCCGGAATCCGGTAGCGGACGCCGGAGAATTCGGCCGCCCCGATCGGCAGCACGCCGAGCACGGGGGCCGGAGTCTTGCGCGCGGCGACATCGGTAGCGGTGGAGAGGAACTGCGACAGCGGCATCGGCTGGGTCATCAGCGCATCCTCGTGAAGGTTTTGTAGTGGTCGCCCGTGTAGTAGGCCGAGCCGTCGCTGCCGGTGATGATGCGTTCGGCGTCGCGGCCCTGGCCCGGCTGCTTGGGATTCACATCCCATTCTTGATAGTTGATGGCCTTGCCCGACGAATCCTTGCGCGGCAGGCTGCCGTCACGGTTGTTCCAGGTGTCGCCGCCGTGTGTGCCGGGCGAGTTGGCCGAGCCGGGCCAGCGTCCGGCGTCGATCTCGACCAGGGTCTTGTAGGCGCGGTCGGGCACCCCGGCCACCTTCGTCGGCGCGACCGATTGGTCCACGATGCCGGGCGCGCCCGGCTTCGCCGTGATCCGGACCGTCGAGGTGGCAACGGCTTTGGCGCTGTTGCCGTCCTTGTGTTCGCTCGCCTTGTTGGCCACGAACGCGACCAGCAGCAGGAGTACCGCGACGCCCAGCGTGAGCCAGGCGCGCGTCTTCTTGGAGAGGGTCATCGGTACTGCACCGTCACCGGCGCGTGATCGGACCAGCGCTCGGCGTAGGTGGCGGCCTTCTCGACCACGGCCTGCTTGGCGCGACCGGCGATGTCACCGCGCGCCAACTGGTAGTCGATGCGCCATCCGGCGTCGTTGTCGAAGGCGCGGCCGCGGTAGGAGTGCCACGAGTACGGTCCGGGCACACCCGGATTCAGGTCGCGCACGACGTCGCGGTAGCCCGCGGCCAGCATGGACGACACCCAGGCGCGTTCCTGCGGCAGGAAGCCCGCGTTCTTGACGTTGCCCTTCCAGTTCTTGATGTCGAGTTCGGTGTGGCCGATATTCCAGTCGCCCATGATCACGAACTCGCCCGGGTGCGCGAGCATGCGCGCGCCGATGGCGTCGAGGAAGCGGTACTTCTCGTCCTGCATCGGGGTGTCGGCCTCGCCGGTGTGGACGTAGACGCTGGCGATGGTCAGGTCGTCGAAGTCGGCCTCGACGTAGCGGCCCAGGGTGGCGAATTCCTCGACGGGAGACCAGGTTTCGTCGACGAGCAGGCCGACCCCGACGCGCACGGCGTCGGGCTGCTTGCGGGACAGGATGGCCACGCCCGCGCGGCCCTTGAGCCCCGGCTCGGCATGGCTCAGGAACCATCCCGCATCGAGGGCGGGCGCTAGCGCGCTACGCGTTTGCTCATCGGTCGCCCGAGTCTCCTGCAGGCAGACGATATCGGCCTCGGTAGCGGCCAGCCATTCGAGCAGTCCCTTGCCCGACGCGGCACGCACCCCATTGACGTTGCACGTACTGATGATTTTCGCCACTTCACGACCGTACAATGCGGCTTACCGACTCTCTTCACGGACATCGAGGTCCAGGAAGGGGTGACGACGATGACGTCAGGCACCGCCAAGCCCTCCACCCCGCCCGCGCCCCTGCGCGCACTCCACACCGGCTCCGGGGAACCACTGCTCCTGTTACACGGGTTCATGATGTCCCCGCATTGCTGGGAGCAGGTGGCGCAACGGATGAGCGGCCATTGCGAAGTGTTCGCTCCGGCCTTCGCCGGACATTGGGGCGGGCCCGATTTCGACGGCTGGTATCTCGATATCAGTGCCCTTGCCGACCGCGTCGAGGACCAGCTCGACGAGATGGGTTGGCGCACCTGCCATATCGCGGGCAATTCGCTCGGCGGCTGGGTGGGCTTCGAGCTGGCGCGCCGGGGACGCGCCCGCACCCTGACGGCGATCGCTCCGGCCGGTGGCTGGCAAACGCCGTCGACCGAGCAGCTGCGGATCGGCTTGAAGTTCTTGTCGCTGGTCCCGCTGGTGGAGATCGGCAAGCATCTGCCGCACGCCGTCGCCTACAGCGCCCCGGTCCGGCAGGCGGTGGCCATGCTGCTCACCAAGCACGCCCCGCAATATCTTCGTCCATGATGCCGACCGCACC